>JBEDHJ010000058.1:0-12766 GCA_041174205.1 Cyanobacteriota bacterium
CTGCCTACGCTGGTTCAAATCCAGCCCGGCCCACCTTCCACATGCCCTTGTAGCTCAGCGGTAGAGCACTCCCTTGGTAAGGGAGAGGTCACGAGTTCAAGTCTCGTCAAGGGCTTTCAAACGGGTTATCAATAACCCGATCAAAGATGTTGCGGCCTTCGATCACATCAACAGGATGGTGGTTGTTGTAGCTGCATCGACACCAGATGCCTGCGCCACTGCCCGCCAGTCAGCAGCGAGCCCTGCAATGCCTGATCGTGGAAGACCAGGTGATGTTCCTGCAGCTGCTGCGCTCGATGCTCGAAGCGCTGCCCGGGCTGGAGGTTCGCGCCGTCGCCACCACCCAGGCCGAGGCCCTGGCGCTCTGCAACGGCGATCAGCCTCCAGATCTGCTGATCCTGGATCTGGCGCTACCGGATGGCGATGGACTGGTGGTGGCTGAGGCGCTGGCCGAAACGAACCCCAACGCCAAGGTGGTAGTGCTCTCTGGCCAGGCCAGCAGCTTTGTCTGTCCGGCAGCCCTCCAGCCTTGGATCGTGGGAGTGGTGGATAAAACGGCCGCTTTCGCTCAACTGCAGAGCGTGCTCGAGCGCTGCCTGCCCTCCGCTGGCGAGCCGCTCACCCCACGGCAGCGAGAGATCTTCAGCCTGATCGGCCAAGGGCTCAGCAACAAGGAGATCGCCCGGAGCACCAGCCTCTCCATCGCCACCGTGGAAACCCACCGCAAGGCCATCGCCCAGAAGCTGGGCATGAGTGGGGCTGAACTGGTGCGCCATGCCTCCCTGCTCGGCAATCTCCACCAGGACGAGCCCTGATTGATGCGATCCCTGAGCCTTCGGCTGCCCAAACGGCTCGCCAATCGGCTGGCCCTGGTGAGTGCGCTGCAGCTGATTTTGGTAACGGGGGGCTTCAGCCTCCTCAGCTACAGCCTCGGGCGCGGCAGCGGCCTCGAGCTGGGTGAGGCCTATCGCCAGAACGCCTCGGTGGTGGATCTCTCGATTCGCCTCTCCAACAAGCTCAGCTACCCGATCTGGATCAACGAACTCAATCTCAACTGGCTGCGTCGAGTGCCGGGCCGTGAGCGTGATGTGAGTGCCCTGAGCGAGCAGTTCTGGAGCCAGATGCAGGTGTTCCCGGTGGACTACATCAACTTCGGCGGCAGCGATGGCGCCTTTGTGGGCATGGAGCGCACCGCCGAGGGTGAACTGCTGCTCAACGAAGACACCCCGCGCAGCGGCAGGGGCTCGATGGCCATTTACGCCATGGGCCCCACGGGAGAGCGGGGCAAGCTGCTCGAACGCATCTCGGGGATGACCAGCACCCACGAGGAGGCCTGGTATGTGGAGACAGCCCAAGCCGGCAAACCCACCTGGAGCTCGATCTACGCCTGGGAAGACCAGCCCGAGGTGTTCTCGATTTCGTACAACGCGCCGGTGTTCGGCACCAATCGCCGCCTGCTTGGCGTGGTGGGGGTGGACATGGTGCTCAGCCAACTGAGCAGCTGGCTCCAGGGCGTGTGGCAACAGCGCCAAGGGCTGGCCCTGATCATTGAGCCCAACGGCGATCTGGTGGCCTGCTCCCAGGCGGATCTCACCCTGCAACGCAACAAGGGCGTGGTGCGGCGCGCCAACTTGCGCAGGATCAACCATCCCCTCGCTCAGGCCCTCAGCCGCACGTTGTTGGTTTCTGGTGCCAAGGGCGGCCTGCAACATCAAGCCAACGCCTGGGGTGAAGCCCGCAGCCCGCGGCGGGTGAGTGTGAACGGCACCACTTACACGCTTCAGGCCAATCCCTGGGGCCAGGAGGAAGGGCTCAACTGGATCCTGCTCACAGCCCTGGCCACCAATCCCAGCAGCGCCGCCGCAGAACGCACCAGCCTGCTCGCACTGCTCGCCGCCGCGGCCGCCCTCACCGGAGCAGTGCTGCTGATCAACCGCCAGATCCGCGCCCTACTCGAGCCGCTCAGGCAGCTGGAATCCGCCTCCCGCGAACTCGGCACAAGCCTCACCGCTACCAACGGGACCGCCAGCGGCGACCTGCACTTCAGCAGTGGGCTCACCACAACAGCCGGCGAAGAGCTGCTCGCCCTCGATGGCGCCATCGCCGAGCTGGTGGAGCGCTACAACCGCCTCACCGCCAACTTGCAGGAGGCCCAGGAGCGCGAGCGATTCCGCGACGCCCAGACCCTCAGCCTGCTCAAAGACAAGCTGCGCAGCAGCCTTCAGGCCGCTGCCATCGCCCATGAAATCAACCAACCGCTGAGCGTGCTGCTGCTCAGCAGCCAGCTCTTGCTGGAGCGCAGCCAACGCGATGGCGGCCCCCCCCTGCCTGAGGCATGGCGCGACCAGCTGCAGAGCATCCGCACCGAAACCGATCGCGTGGTGCTCACGATCGAAAAGATGCGCGCGCTGCTGCGCAACGTGCAAACCGAGCATCAGCGCCTCGATCTGCGCGATGTGGCCCAGAGCGCTCTGCTCTATGCCCGCAGCGCCGGCCCGGTGAGCCGGATGCTGGTGGAGAGCAGCGAGCTCGATCGCCTGCGCGAGCCCGCCTGGATCGAAGGCGATGCCGTGCAGATTCAGATCGCGATCGTGAACCTGCTCCGCAATGCCGCCGAAGTCCTGGCCGAGCAGGGCCGCACTGATCCGTGGATCGGCGTCAGTCTCAGGCGCAAGGCCAACCACTGGTTGTTGTCGGTAGAGGACAACGGCCCCGGCCTTCCCCAAGAAGCCCTCGATGAAACGCCCCTGCTCACCACCAAGGCCAGCGGCAGCGGCCTTGGCCTTTTTGTGGTGCGCACCACCATGGAGAACCACCAGGGCACGCTCGAGTGCGGGGTGAGCGAACGGGGAGGGGCATTGCTTCGGCTGCGCTTTCCCGCCTTGACCCAGCCAGACCTACCCACCACTGGGGATTGAGCTTCAGCGGCCACCAGATGCAGATTTTGCATAGGTCGACGCGTTGCTGGTGGCGGACATCCTGTTGGATGGATTACCCGTTCTGGACCTGCTGGAGATTGCCCCCAGCACCAGCGCCGTGGCCCAGATCATCCAGCGCGATCAGAGCTCGATCTCCCGCATCTACCGGCAGGTGAGTGGGCGCCTCGGGCTGGAGTTCCGCAAACACGCCAATGGCCTCTACGGGGCCCGCTCCAACCAAAGCCTGCTCCAGGGCCTGCGGTTGTCGTCGCAGTGGCTGCGCCTTCAAAGCGCGCCGCCCGAGCCTCGCTGGCTAGCCAGCGGCAGTGTTGGTCTTGATGGCAACGGGGCGCACCCGGCCCTGCCCGCCGGCCTGCTCCAGCGCTGCAGCGATCACCAGCGGGTGTATCAGCTGCTGCAGGATCGCGTGCTCGATCTGGCGGTGATCAGCCAAGCCAACACGCCCACTCCACTGCCCGACGCCCTGGTGGAGCGGCCGCTGCTGCGCAGCCCCAGCGGGGTGAATGTGATCGTGCTGCGGCTCGACCTGGAACACCAACCCGCCATGGCCGCCCTGATCACCACGTTGCGCCAGGCCTACCGCCAGCATGCGCTGCACAACCCCCAGCTGGACTGGCTGGGCTGATCGCACCGTTGATGCAGCTGTCCACCCCGATCGCCGTCATGCGGCAGGCCGTTACCGCGGCTGAAACCCGCTCGATCACCTGGCGGCTGGAGCAGTTGCAGCGGCTGGAGCAAGCGGTGAACGAGCACCGCGATGCCGTGTTGGGGGCTCTCGGCGCCGATCTGGGCAAGCCGCCGGTGGAGGCTTACTTCGAGCTGGTGGCGGTGCAGCAGGAAATTCAGCTGGTGCGCAAGCAGCTGCGCCGCTGGATGGCCCCCCGCAAGGTGGCGGTGCCAGCGAGCCTGCTGCCCGGCCAGGCCCAGGTGATCCGCGAACCCCTGGGCTGCGTGCTCGTGATCGGGCCTTGGAATTACCCGTTCTCGCTCACCATCCAGCCCCTGGTGAGCGCCCTGGCCGCGGGCAACACCGCCGTGCTCAAACCCTCGGAACACGCACCGGCCACCAGCGCCCTGATCGCCAAGCTGATCGGCTCCGCCTTCCCACCGACCACGGTGCAGGTGGCGGAGGGCGATGGAGCCGTCGCCCAGGCCTTGCTGCAGGAGCAGTTCGACCACATCTTTTTCACCGGTGGGGAGCGCGTCGGCCGGCTCGTGATGGAAGCGGCCGCACGCCACCTCACGCCGGTGACCCTCGAGCTGGGGGGCAAGAGCCCAGCGGTGGTGCTTGGCGATGCCGATCTGGAGGTGAGCGCCCGTCGCCTGGTGTGGGGCAAAGCCCTCAATGCGGGGCAAACCTGCATCGCCCCGGATTACCTGCTGGTGGAGGAGGCGATCGAGCACGCCCTGGTGCAGCGGCTGAGCGAGCGCATCCAGGCCTGCTTTGGCGACGACCCGCTGCAGTCGGCCGATCTGGGCAGCGTGGTGAATGGAGCCCAGTTCCAGCGCCTCAACCAATTGCTGGAGGGAGCCCGCAGCCGCGGCCAGGTGCTCTGGGGCGGGCAGAGCGATCCGGAGCGCCGCCGCATCGCCCCCACCCTGATCCGCGTGGAGAGCCTCGATGACCCCCTGATGCAGGAGGAGTTGTTCGGCCCGCTGCTACCGGTGCTGCGGGTGAGGGGACTGGACGAGGCGATTGAACGGATCAACCAGCGCCCCAAACCACTGGCGCTTTATCTGTTCTCTAAACAGCGCAGCGCCCAGGAGCAGATCCTGCAGCGCACCAGTTCGGGCGGCGTGTGCTTCAACGATGTGGTGATGCACGTGGGCGTGCCGGAGCTGCCCTTTGGCGGTGTGGGCAGCAGCGGCATGGGCAGCTACCACGGCGAAGCAGGCTTCCGCACCTTCTCCCACGAGCGCAGCGTGCTGCGGCGGCCCTTCAGCCTCGACCTCCCCTTCCGCTATCCGCCCTATGCGGGCAAGTTGCCGCTAATCCGGCGCCTGCTGGGCTGATCGATCAGGCGGCTGCAGCGGCCGTCAATCATTGCCAGGGCTTATCGAATTAGCACTGGCGTCCCCGGCCGATGCCCGTATGGTGCCTGCAGCCGAACGCCCACGCCCCATGCGCCGCCGCTCCGCTGCCGTCCTTGCCCTGGCCTTGCTGCTGCCGCTGCCTGGCTTGGCCGGCGAGGTGGTGGTGAAGCCCGGAGAAACCCTCTCCGAGATCGCCGAGCGCCATGGCACCACGGTGCAGCGGCTGATGCAGCTCAACAACCTGCGCAGTCCCCAGGATCTTTGGGCCGGCAGCCGGATCCAGGTGCCTGGCGGCGGCGGCAGTGCCAGCGGCGGTGGTGGCGGACGCGGCAACTACACCGTGAAACAGGGCGAAACCCTCTCCGAGATCGCCGATCGCTACGGCACCTCGGTGCAGCGCCTGATGCAGCTCAACGGCCTGCGCAGCCCGCAAGACCTCTGGGCCGGTAGCCGCATTCAGGTGCCCAGCGCTGGCGGCGGCTCGGCGAGCAGCGCCAGCCGCACCACCACGGTGCAGGCCAACTACACCGTGAAGCCCGGTGAAACCCTCTCGGAGCTGGCCGATCGCTACGGCACCTCGGTGCAGCGCCTGATGGAGCTCAACAACCTGCGCAGCACCCAGGACCTCTGGGCCGGCAGCCGCATCCAGGTGCCCGTGACCCGCACCACCGCAGCCGCGAAGCCAGCGGTGAACAAAACCGCCACCCAGCACAAGGTGCAGAGCGGTGAAAGCCTCTCGGTGATCGCCCAGCGCTACGGCATCTCCACCCAATCGCTGATCGCCATCAACAACATCAGCGATCCCAACCAGGTGGAGGTGGGCCGCACCCTCAAGCTGCGCGGCACGCCCAAGCCAGCCGTCAAGCCAGCGGCGAAACCAGCCGCCAAGCCGCAGACCGTTGCTGCGAAACCAGCGACCAAACCTGCTGCCAAGCCGGCGCCGCAGCCAGCGGCCAAGCCTGCAGCCCAAGCCCAACCTGTGGCTGCCCAGCCCACACCGAAACCCGCAACACAGCCCGCTGTTCAGCCGGCCGTCACCGCGGCCGTGAAGCCGGAACCCAAACCCGAACCGAAGCCCGTGGTGGCGTCACAGCCACAGCCGCAACCCAAAGCAGAACCCAAGCCCGAGCCCAAACCCGCTGCACAACCCGTGGCCGCCAAGCCGGTGGCAACGACCAAGCCCGCTGCCACCACCGCAGCAGCCAAGCCCGGCAAGCCTTCATCGCCCGATTGGCGCAACTACGGCCCCCTGCAGGTGGATTGGGCCAACTGGCAGCCCATGGGCGGCAGCTACGTGGCCCCCAGCCTCAACAGCGATGGCCAACCGCTCTATCTGGCGATCAACTGCGGCGCCAAGCGCCTCAATGCCACCGGGCAATCGGGCACCTGGAAAACGTGGGATGCACCCCAGAGCGACTTTGAGCACAAGCTGATCAACGATCTCTGCACCGCCAAGGGCGGCTGATCAGGCCGACAGGCGCAGCGTCCAGGGTTGCTGCAGGAAGCGGCGACCCGCTGGACGCAACCAAAGCCTCTGGCTGCCGTCGTCGCTTTCAGCGATCAGATCCTCCTGAACCAGGCGGCGGGCCAGCCAGCGCCAGCGCTCCACCTCCTCGCCCTCGGCCTTAGCCAGATCCTCGCCAAGACTGCGCAGATCCACCCCGCCGCGCTGCTCGAGCACCGCCAGCACCTCGGCCGCCTGCTCCGACCAATCCCTTAGCGACGGCTGCTCAGTGCAGCGATCGCAGCGGCCGCAAGGCGGCACCAACTCACCCACGGTCAGCAGCAAGGCCTGCTCCCGGCAAGCGCCGCCCTCGGCCACCGCTTCCATCCGCCGCAGCTGCTGCTGGGCAAGCTCCACCCGCTGCTTGTCCTGGGCATCGGCACCGTCTTCAGCGGAAGCGCGGATGGCCCAGGCCAGGCTGGTGCGATCGTCGGGGTCGAAGAGCACCAGGCAGCGGGCGGGCAAACCATCGCGCCCGGCGCGGCCCGATTCCTGCAGATAGCCCTCGGCGCTGGCGGGCAGATCCAGGTGAAGCACCAAGCCCACATCCGGCCGATCTACCCCCATCCCAAAGGCCACCGTGGCCACGAGCACGGGAGCCGCATGCTCCTGGAAGTGCGCGAGGGCGAGGCTGCGGCTCTCCGGATCCATCCCGGCGTGATACGCAATGGCCTCCACGCCCGCATCACTGAGCCGCTTCGCCCAGCCCTCCACCGAGCGGCGGGTGCGGGCATAAATCAACTTGGCTCCACGAGCCGCCGCCAGCGCCTCCAGCACCTCGGGCATCGGGTCAGACGGACGGCGGCGCATCGCATAGGAGAGGTTGTCGCGCCGGGCAGAGCGCACCTGAATCAGCGGCCGCCGCAGCTCCAGCAACCGGATCAGGTCGGCCCGCACCCGCGGAGCCGCAGTGGCGCTGAGGGCCACCAGGGGCACCCCCGGGCAGAGCCGCCGCAGCTGCCCCAGGCGCCGGTAATCAGGCCGGAAATCGTGGCCCCAGGCACTGATGCAGTGGGCTTCATCAATGGCCACACCCACCAGCTGCCCCTGGTCGTTGATGTCTTCCAGCAACTGCCGGGTGGCCTCCACCTGCAGCCGCTCCGGCGCCAGATAGATCAGCCGCAAGCGATTGCTGCGCACCCGCTCGATCAGATCGCGCCGCCGGGCGGGATCCAGGCCACGATGCAGGCAGGCCGCAGGGATGCCCCGCCGCTGCAGATGCAGCACCTGGTCCTGCATCAGGGCCACCAGCGGTGAGATCACGATCACCAGACCGCCGCGCACCAGGGCCGGGAGCTGATAACAGAGCGATTTACCCGCACCGGTGGGCAAGACCGCCAGGCAGTCGCGGCCCGAGAGCATCGCCTCCACCACCGGCCGCTGGCCAGGCCGGAAGCTGCTCCAACCGAAATGCTGTTCGAGGGCTTGCGCCAGCGGATCCGCCATCACACCCGCCTCAACCGGGCTGGGCTAACACCGGAATCGCCGGCGCCTCCAGTTGATCCGGGGCCTCCTCCACCAGCTGGAGCCGCACCCGTTTGCCGCCGGCCAGCTCCCCGAGCGACACGCGCATGGTGTTGCCGCTCAAGCTCTGCAGCGCGGTGAGCAACTCGCGCAGGTGGGGCGTGCTGCTGCCGCTCTCCACCCACAACCGCTCCTGCAGGCCATTGAGCCGGCGCCAACTGGTGTGGAGCTTGAGCACGGCGGATTCCAAGGCCTGAGCCTGACCCACCGCATCGGCCAGCAGACCGAGGGCATCGAGGCGCAGCGCCTCCTGCATCGCTTTGTCCAGATCGAGTTCGCCCTGTTGAAAAGCACGCACCGCAAGCCCGGCCTCTGCCGCCTTACTCAGCCAGCGGGCGGTACTGGTCACATCCTTCACCCGATCCAGTTCAGGTTCATCGCGCAACACCTTGCGCAGGTCTTCTTGCTGCGCATCCGGGAGCTTGGCAAGCTCCTTCACCAGCGGCGCCACAGCCCTCGGAGGGAGGAGGTTTTCGGCCGTGCGCTGGCGGATTTCCTCCGGCAGCAAGGGGCTGGTGGCGGCGGTGAACTCGTCGGTGAGCTGCCGCACCTGCTTGCGGGTGATCTGCTGGCCGTCGTTGGCGGCCTCGCCAATCATCAGCTGCACCTCAGGGTCGGCCTGGGCCGTTTCCATAAAGGCGCGCTTGGAGAAGTTGTTCACGCTGGTTTCTTCCAGCACCCCCTCACCAAGCATCTGATCCGCCGATTCCGCCAGCTGGATCAGGGCATAGGCCCGGGTCTTGCTGATCTCCTGCTCTCTGAGCCACTGCAGGAAGCCGGCCCCACGGCCCTCGCCGCCGCGGCGCTCCCGATCCCGCACCGCCCGCAGGATCCGCCCGCGCCAGATCTCGGTCTGCAGGTCGAAGCGATCACAGATGGCCCAGGCCTCCTCGATGCGGGCCAGGAACTCCATCGAGCTGATGGTGTCGCTGTCGGGATCCGGCAGATCGAGGCTGAAAGACGGGGCCTCGGCCATTGGGATGCGCTCAGGAAGGGTCGATGGTGCCACGTTTCGTGACGGCCGGTGAGAAGACCCACCCGACGCGGGTACATTCCGTCTGACAGCCACCCCTTTCCCTGCGCAGCGATGGCCATCTCCCGCGGCGACAAGGTGCGCATCAAGCGTCCTGAGTCCTACTGGTTCAACGAAGTCGGCACCGTCGCCTCGATCGACACCTCCGGTATCCGCTACCCCGTGGTGGTGCGCTTCGAGAAGGTCAATTACAACGGCGTAAGCGGCTCCGAAGGCGGCATCAACACCAACAACTTCGCCGAAAGCGAACTGGAAAAGGCCTGATCCTTTTCCTGGTCTGACCCAAGCGCATCACCCCGGCCTGTCGTCAGGCCGGGGTTTTGTTGTTGAGGCGTGGGCGTTGAGTTAGCCACGGCCAAACCGCGGCCCATGGCAATCTGAGGCCCCAAGCCTTGAAGCTGCGCGTGCCCGAACTGCCGGAAGTGGAAACGGTGCGGCGCGGGCTGCAGCAGCAAACCACCGGCTTTGAGATCGCCAGGGTGGAGGTGCTGCGGGCCCGGGCAATCGCCGCGCCACCGCTGCCGGAACTGTTCTGCAGTGCGCTGGAGGGTTGTCAGGTCACAGGCTGGGTGCGCCGCGGCAAATATCTGATGGCCACCCTCGAGCGTGGTGGCGTTGATGCGGGGCATTGGGGGGTGCACCTGCGCATGACCGGGCAATTCCTGTGGATGAGCACGCCCAAGGAGCCCTGCCGCCACACCCGCGTGCGCTTCTGGAATCCCCAGGGCGAGGAACTGCGCTTCGTCGACCTCCGCAGCTTCGGAGAAATGTGGTGGGTTCCACCCGGAGAAGCCCTGGAAACGGTGATGACCGGCCTACGCCGGCTGGGGCCGGAACCGTTCAGTGAAGCCTTCACACCGGGGCATTTGGCTCAACGGCTAGCGGGCTCAAGCCGATCGATCAAAACGGCCTTGCTCGATCAGGCTCTGGTGGCCGGCGTGGGCAACATCTATGCCGATGAGTCCCTGTTCATGAGCGGGATCGCACCCCAGACCCGAAGCGGCAGCTTGAAGCTCAAGCAGCTCGAGCAGCTCCATGCGGCCTTGGTGGATGTGCTCACCACGAGCATCGGCGCCGGCGGAACCACCTTCAGCGACTTCCGCGATCTCACCGGCACGAACGGCAACTACGGCAACGCAGCCTGGGTGTACCGGCGCAGTGGCGAACCATGCCGGGTGTGCGGCACCCCCATTCGCCGCGAGAAGTTGGGCGGGCGGAGCAGCCACTGGTGCCCCAACTGCCAAGCTGGCTGAAGGTGGTTGTGCTGAGGGAACCGTGGCAAACGCGAACACCACAGCCCTGGCCTCAGCCCTGAGCAAGGCCATGGCTGGCATTCACCAGCGGGGCTGGTGCGATGGCACCGGCGGAAACTTCAGCTGCGTGTTGGAGCGTGAACCGCTCAAGCTGCTCATGGCACCGAGCGGCGTGGACAAGGGCTCCGTCTCACCCCGCGATTTGATTGAAGTGGATGGGGCTGCCCAAGTGATCGCTGGGCGAGGCAACGCCAGCGCCGAAACAGCTCTGCACTTAGAGATCGTGCACACCTGCAGCGCAGGCGCCGTTCTGCACACGCATTCCCAAGCAGGCACATTGCTCTCCCAATGGGCGATGGAACGGTCGAGCTCAACCGACACCGTTGAACACACAACCCTTGAACTGAAAGATCTGGAGATGCTCAAAGGGCTGGATGGCATCAAGACCCATGCCTGCAGTGTGCACATTCCGGTACTGGGAAATGATCAAGACCTACCTGCGCTGGCCCAGCGCGCTCGCCCCTTGCTCCCCGGAGCACCGCATGGCGTGTTGATCGCTGGCCATGGCTTGTATGCCTGGGGGCGAAACCTGGGGTCAGCACTGCGGCACCTGGAAATCCTGGAGTTCCTCTTGGAGCAGCGCTGGCGCAGGTTGCTGCTGGATGCATTGATGCCCAGCCCCAAGTCCATCTGATCCTGGGCATGACGATTACACATGTTCTCCTCGACATCGAAGGCACCACCTGCCCGGTGACCTTCGTCTCTGAGGTGCTGTTTCCGTATGCCAGGGAAGCCCTATTCAGCTTCCTAGAAGCGAATGCAGGAGATACTGAAATTCAGGAACTGGTCCAGCAAACAGATCAAGCCTGGAGCCAAGACACCCATCCAGAAGCCATTCAACAGCGCAAAGAGCTCACAGATGCCAGACAGATCACCGATGTCGTGCCGTATCTGAAAGGACTGATCGACCGAGACATCAAGCTGACCGCCTTGAAGGATTTGCAGGGGCGAATCTGGCGATCCGGATACAACCGTGGCGAGCTTGTGGCACCGCTGTTTGATGATGTACCCGCAGCCCTAAAACGCTGGCATCAGAGTGGGTTGACGCTAGCCGTGTACTCATCAGGTTCGGTGCCAGCGCAACAATTGCTGTATGGCCACTGCCACGCCGGCGATCTTCGAGCACTGTTCAGCCATTGGTTTGACACGCGCATTGGACCGAAGCAAGACGCTGAGAGCTACGCGGCGATTGCACAACAGATGCAGGTGGCGCCACAAAACGTGCTGTTCATCAGCGATGCCATCGCCGAACTAGAGGCTGCCGATGCCATCGGAATGGCTGTACTGTTCAGCGACCGAGAAGGCAACCCAGCCCGTGAGTGCGGAAGGTTTGAGAGAATCAGTGATTACAGCGAGCTCGATCCAGCCGATGACTCTCAGCGTGCGTGATCAGGAGATTCTCAACATCAATCAGGCCATGCTGGAGAGCGTGGTGAGTGGTGATTGGGCGGCGTATGCCAAGCATTGCTCCCAAGATGTGAGCTGCTTCGAGGGAGAAACGAATGGGCACCTCGTGGAAGGCCTGCCGTTTCACCAGTACTACTTCGACCTACCAGCGGGCGATGCTCCGTCCACACCCGTCACGGTGACCATGGCGCGTCCTCATCTCCGTTGGCTCAGTGATGATGCCGTGGTGCTCAGCTACACGCGCCTCACTCAACGGCTAGTAAACGGTGAGCCGATCACCGCCAGCTGCTGCGAAACCCGCATCTGGCAACGCCTCTCCGGTCAGTGGCAACAGGTGCACGTGCACCGGAGCTGAGATCAGTCACTGGTGAGATCAAGAGCGCAACCAAACCGTTCTTGATCTCACCATCTCCACTACAAGCAACAAAAAAGCCACCCTGATGGGTGGCTTTCTCGTCTCCAGCTCCTGCGGTGATCAACTCACGCGGCAGCAGTTGGAGGATGGCGGAGCAAAGAATGTTTTACCTGGCATCGACCTATTTTCTCAGGGGGCTACCCCCCAAATATCGTCGGCGCTGCATCGTTTCACAGCCGAGTTCGAGATGGATCGGAGTGGTTCCAATGCGCCATGGACACCAGGATAGAAAGCTTATGTTCTAAGCCTTCGGGTTCTTCGCTCTCAGGTGAACCCTGAGAACTGCATAGGTTACCGGCTCACGCCGGCTCTGGTCGACAAAGATCTCGCCTCTTGCGAGGCTCACCTCGAATGAGGTTTGAGAGCTGAGTTTTGGTCAAGCCCTCGGTCTATTAGTACTCCTCTGCTTCACGCATTACTGCGCTTCCACATAGAGCCTATCAACGGGTGTTCTGCCCGTGACCTTACTGGCTTAAGCCATGGGAATACTCATCTTGAGGTGGGCTTCCCACTTAGATGCTTTCAGCGGTTATCCACTCCGCACATGGCTACCCAGCGTTTACCGTTGGCACGATAACTGGTACACCAGAGGTGCGT
>JBEDHJ010000059.1:0-2707 GCA_041174205.1 Cyanobacteriota bacterium
TCCTTCAGCAAGGCGCGGATGAGCGAGGTTTTTCCGCCTGAGCCCGTGCCAGCTGTTCACGCCGCTGCCCTTCGTTGCCGGCTTCCAGGATCCCTGGGGTATCCACCAGCTTGAGGCCCCAGGGAAGGTCCCGCAGGCGAAGCCTGTAGCTCACACAGGCATCGGTGGAGCCCATGGCTGCACCCACCTGCCCCACCACATCCTTCAGCAAGGCGCGGATGAGCGAGGTTTTTCCGGCTGAGCCCGTGCCGAACACAACCACCACCAAATCGCCGCGCTCCAGCTCAGCAGCCACGCGCTGGCGCTCCTGCTGCAGAGCTTCACGCTGGACCGCGTCGCGGATGCGCTCCAGCAACTGATCCACCGCTTCCAATTGCTGCTGCGCCGCTTCCTGGCGGTTGCTGGGGGCTTCGCGAGTGCTCGTGCCTGGAGCTGGCTGCTGAGCCGAGCGCCGCCTGCTCTCCAGCCAGGGCCACACCAACCGGGCCAACAGGAGTGCTGCCCCACCGAACAGCAGCAACATCACCGGGCCCACCAGCCAGGCCGGCAGCAGATAACTCAGCTGCCAGATCAGGTTGTTGATGGCCTGCAGCGTCGCGGTGACCACCACCAACACCAACAGCGCGCCGCCAAGCCAGAGCCAGAGCCGAGCAGGGGGTTTCACAGGTGGCAAGGCTCAGCGCAGGGTGAGTCCGGAGCCGAGGTTGCCTCGACCGGCTGATCGGATGATGTCGCTCCACAGCTCAGCCGCCAAGGCACTGGTTGCACCCGTGGGGCTGTTGTCATCGTTGCCCAACCAGACCCCTATGACCCAGTGGCGGCTTGGCTCATAACCCACGAACAGCAGATCGCGTCCGTCATTGGTAGTGCCGGTCTTGCCCCCTTCATCACCGCCGACCCTGGCGGCTCGGCCGGTGCCCTCTCTCACAACGGCCCGAAGCAGGCCTTGCATCTCGGTGGCTGTCGTGGCTGCCAAGACTCTCCTACCCGGATTCAAGCGTTGTCCCACAGCGGTGCTTGTGCGGCCCTGTTCCGCATCGGTGAGCTGGCGGATGGTGGTGGGCGCATGCCAGATGCCGTGATTGGCCACAGCGGCGTAGGCGGCGGTGAGTTCAATCAGCCGCAGCTCGGCTTGTCCCAGCGCGAGGCCAGGCACAGGCTCGAGCGGTGTGGTGATGCCGAGGTTGCGGGCCATGGCCACCACCCGATCCAGGCCCACCCGCCGAGCCAATCGCAGCGCGGCCGTGTTGCTGGAGCCGGCAAAGGCCGATCGAAGGCTGAGGCTGCCGCCGCAGCCACTGGCGAAGACCTGACCACCCCATTCCAGGGGCCCGCAGCCCACCTGGTCGGACGGTTTGACCCCAAGCTCCAGGGCCGCCAGATAGGGGAAGAGCTTGAAGGTGCTGCCGGGTTGTCGCAGGGCCATGCTGGCCCGGTTGTATTGACTCTGGCTGTAGTCGCGCCCGCCGGCGATGGCCAGGACGCCACCATGACGGCTGTCGAGCACCACCACGGCCCCCTGGCTGGGACCACGGCGGCCAACCAACAGCTCGCGTAACCGCCGTTCCACCACTTGCTGCAGCAAAGGGTCGAGGTAGGTGCTCACCAGGAAATTGCCCTCCGCGGCCACATCTGCCCCGAGTAGGGCTTCGAGGTCCCGTAGCACCTGATCGGTGTAGAAGGGCACCGGTCGTCCGGCCCCAGTTGGTGGTGCACTGCAGGCTTGCGGTGCCAGTTGCAGCGGTTGTCGGCGGGCTCGGCGGGCCTGGGCTTCGCCCAACCGCCCTGTTTCCACCATCTTCAGCAGCACTCCGTTGCGGGAGCGCAGGGCTGCTTCCGGATTGCTGCAGGGGTCGAAGCCATTGGGCGAAGGCAGTAGACCCACCAGCAGGGCTGCCTCCTCCAGCTGCAGCTGTCTGGCGCCTTTGCCGAAGTAATGGCGGGCTGCATCCTCGAATCCCCAGCCCACACCGAGATAGACGCGGTTGAGGTAGGTGAGCAGCAGATCGCGCTTGCTACTGCGCGCCTCCAGCTGAAGGGCCACCAGCAGCTCACGCCATTTGCGCCCCACGCTCTCCCCACGGCCTACCCGTTCAGGCTCCAGGCTGCGTGCCAGCTGCTGGGTGAGCGTGCTGCCACCCTCCAGCACCCGGCCGCCGCTGAGATTGGTGAGCAAGGCGCGGGCTGTGCCGATCGGATCGATGCCGGGATGCCACCAGAAACGGCTGTCTTCACTGGCCAGCAGCGCATCGATCAACACCGCCGGGTAGCCATCCAGCCCGTTGAGCTCGTGGTGCTCTTGGGACTGGGCACCCGCCAGGGGTCGGTTGGCTCCGTCGTAGAGCACCAGAGGTCCGCGGTTGCCGCCAACACCGCTGCGCAGCGGCACCTGCCACTGCCCCAAGCCCAGCAGCAGCAAGCCCGCTCCGGCGAGCGCTGCCAGACCTGCCGTGCTGATCTGACGCACCCGCTGCCATGGTCGAGCTGCGGCCGCAACAAACTGCAGGTCTGCGGCAGCGTTAGCGCCGGGGGGGGCCAGGGCAATGCGGTCCCCATCGCGGAGCAACAGCTCTTGAACGCGGCGCCCGCGCCACCACAGCCCATTGGTGGATGCCAGATCACGCAGCACCCAACCCTGGCCGATGCGTTCAAGCAGCGCATGCTGCTGGCTCACGCCCGGCGCATCGATCACGATCTCAGCGGCGGG
>JBEDHJ010000060.1:0-29355 GCA_041174205.1 Cyanobacteriota bacterium
GTCCAGGGCAGTCGCCACGCGGCGCGCCTGGGCAATGACGAACACCATTTCCGGTAAGCGCTCGCGATCACCGCTTTCCAGAGCCTGAAGCTGCTCCTCGCCCATGTGCAGTTGGCCAGCGAGGCTGGAACTGCTGAGCCCTCGCGCTTCGCGGGCTTGGCGCAGGCTGCTTCCCAAAGCCTCAAGTGGGCTGATCACAGCGTCTGCCGAGGGATTCGGAGGGGTGGCCTCACTGGCGCTCACGGTCCGTCGGCTGCTGCGTTGGCGGCATTCTGCCCTGAATTCCTAGGGCGGCAAACCCAAGCGTTTGGCTTGTCAATATGAAACAAGCGCGTAAGTAGAACTCATCCTTGATGGGAATGAATTCAAAATCAATCAAATGGGCGATACTGGATTCGAACCAGTGACCCCTTCCGTGTGAAGGAAGTGCGCTACCACTGTGCTAATCGCCCGCGTGCGCTGATCGCTCGCGCCCACTGAGCTTAGAACATCGAGGTTCCTGCCTCAGTCTCCAGAGCTGATCGCCTGCTGGGCAGCTCTGAACAGGTGATCGTGGTTGGCGGAGTAAAGCTTCGAGCGCGCTTCGCCGGGAGGAGCCAGGGCTGGACTCACCACATAGAGCGTGGTGCGGATCAGCTGCCGCTCAGCGGTGGTTTGCGCCATGGCGCTCAGGGGCACCACACTGAGCCACTGATCTGGCCAGCTCACTCGATAGCCGATCGCCACAGGGGTGTCGGCTGCGTAGTGCTGCAGAAGCTGCTCCTGCACCTCCTCCACATGGCGAGCGCTCAGATAAAGGCAGAGCGACGCCTGCAAGGCCGCGAGATGGGCCAGCGATTCCCGCTCCGGCACACCGGTGCGACCGCCGGCACGGCTCAGCACGATGGTCTGCACCAGGCCTGGCACGGTGAGTTCGGCCTGGAGTGCAGCGGCGGTGGCTTGGTAGGCGCTGAGGCCGGGCACCACTTCCACCTCCAGGCCCGCCTCCTCCAGGCGGCTGCGCTGCTCGTGCAAGGCGCTGTAAAGGCAGGTGTCGCCGTCATGCAGGCGCACCACCCGCAGACCGCGGGCTGCCCGATCCAGCATCACGGCCATCACCTCCTCCAGGGTGAGGGTGCTGGTGCGGAGCCGCTCGCAGTGGGCCGGTGCCATCGCCGCAAGCTGGGGATTCACCAGGGAATCGGTCCACACCAGCACATCCGCCTGCTCAATCGCTCGTGCGGCGCGGAGGGTGAGCAGATCGGGAGCGCCAGGGCCTGCCCCAACAATCCAAACCTTGCCGTTCGTACTGCCCGTCATCACTGCACCCCACTTGGATCAGGCAGCGTCTGGCGCCGGCCATAGAGCCAGTAGAGCCCAAAGGCCCCCAGGCCGATCAGCAGCAGGCTCACCAGCTGGGCCATGCGCAGCCCGCCGGCGCAGTCGGGAGGGGCGCCCATCAGGCAGAGGGGATCAATGCGAAGCCCTTCAATCCAGAACCGACCGCAGCTGTAGGCCACGAGATAGAAGCAGCTGATGGCGCCCACCGGCAGGTTGATCTTCCCGCGCACGCCCCGCTCAAACAGCACCAAGAGCAGCACTAAAACCCCCAAGTTCCAGAGCGATTCGTAGAGAAAGGTGGGATGGAAGCTGCTTTGGTCGAGAAATTCCACCGGCCGATTGGCGTAGGGAATCGTGAGCTTCCAGGGCAGATCTGTGGGCAGGCCGAAGGCTTCGGAGTTGAAGAAGTTGCCCCAGCGGCCGATGGCTTGCCCGAGTGCCACCGAGGGGAGCAACACATCCAGCAGATTCCAGAAGGCGATCCGCCGCCAGCGGCTGTAGAGGATCACGGCCAGGGTGCCGCCAATCAGGGCGCCATGGATGGCGATTCCCCCTCGCCAGATCGCGAAGGCATCCAGCCAGTTGAGCTGGTATTGCCGCCACTCAAAGGTCACGTAGTAAAGCCGGGCGCCAATCACGGCAGCCAAGACCAGGATCGGCAGGAGATCGGCGATCAGGGCTGGATCGATGCCGCGTTGTTTGCCGAGGCGCGTGGCCAGCAATAGACCCAGCAGGACCGCTACGGCGATCAGCAGGCCGTACCAGCGCAGAGAAAAGGGCCCCAGCTGAAACAGCAAGGGCCCTGGTGATGTGAACAAAGCGAGGGGCATCAAACGCCTTCGGCAGCCTGAACCTTTTCTACTTGCTTCTTCTTCAGCACCAGCATGATCTGAGCCAGGGCAACAGCAGCGAAGAAGGCGAGGAGGCCGTAGATCCGATTCGGGTTCTGCAGAACCACCTCAGCATCGAGCTGGCCGAAGCCACCCACGTTGGGGTCGTTGGTGAGGGCTGCACCGGCGGCAACCACATCGCCAACCTTCGCGGTGACGGTCGGGCCAGCGGGGATGGTGTCGTTGACGCTGGTGCCGTCAGCGGTCTTGATCACCACAACAGACGCACCGTTGTCACCAGCATTGATGGCATCGATGGTGCCGGCTGCGGATGCGGTGAAGGCGCTGTTATTGCTCTTCTCACCAGTGGGATACACCTGGCCGCGGCCACGGTTGCCACCCACGTGAAGCTGGTATTTGCCGAAGTGGATGTTGCTGTCGGCAGCGGGGTCGGGAGAGAGGATCGGGAAGACGATCTTCTGGTGGTCATCGCCGGGCAGAGGACCCACCAGCAGGATGTTGGGGTTGTCCTCGTTCCAGGTGGTCACGTAGACACCGGCGGTTTCTTCCTTGAGCTCATCGCTGAGGCGATCAGCCGGTGCCAGGGTGAAGCCATCGGGGAGCATCACCACAGCACCCACGTTGAGGCCGGTGGGGCTGCCATCACCTGACACCTGCTGCACCTTGGTGTCGTAGGGGATTTCCACTTCGACCTTGAACACCTCATCAGGGAACACAGCCTGAGGCAGTTCCACGTGGGTGGGTTTCTTGGCGAGGTGGCAGTTGGCGCAGGCCAGTTTGCCGGTGGCTTCGCGGGGGTAGTCGTAGTTCTGCTGCGCCCAGAACGGATAGGCCCAGCTGGTCTGAGGAGCGAACAGCAGAGCACCGAGGGCCAGCAGTGAGCTCAGCAGCAGGGAGAAAGAACGACGCATGGTGCGGAGTGGCGAGGGTGGAACAGCTGGAGAGGAGATCAGACCCACCAGGGCTTCTCGCCGGTGCGGAAATCGGTTTCAGTCCACTGGCTCAGGAAGACGTTGTCGCTTTCGACCGACACGTGAGCCAGGGCCAGGGAGAGGGGAGCGGGGCCGCGCACCACCTTGCCGGTGGCGTCGTATTGGGAGCCGTGGCAGGGGCACATGAACTTGTTGGCCGCCGCGTTCCAGGGCACCACACAGCCGAGGTGGGTGCAGATGGCGTTGATGCCATAGCTGCCAATGGCGTCGCTGCCTTCGACGATCAGGTAGGTGGGGTCACCCTTGAGACCCTGCACCAGGTTGCGATCACCTTCGCGGTGATTGCTAAGCCAGCCACTGGCGGTGACGGCATTGCCAAGTTCATCTTTGGCAGCAGTGCCACCACCAGAGCCAGCGGCCCGGGGGGGGATGAAGTAATTGACCACCGGATAGAGGGCGCCCAGCGCAACGCCGGTCACCGACCCGAAGGTCAGCAGATTCATGAACTGACGACGACCCATTCCGGGCACGTCACCACTCGAGGCGCTTGCTGGGACCTGGGTCATACGGGGCGGCGCGGTAGCCACTGCAACGTGGCGCCCATTATGGACGTTGCCCCTCCTGCTCCCGCTGGTCAGAACGGCCTAGCGCCGGCAGCCTGCAACATGCTGTTGCGCGCTCCCGCTCCCGTGACCCTTCCGTCCGACGCACCGCTCAGCAGCGCTGAGGTTCTCGAGATCCTGCGCCAGCGCTGGCAGGCCTCCTATGACCTGCAGTTGATCGTGCGCCGTGGGCGTCTCTATTTGCAGGTGATGTGGGGGTATCTCGAGCAGCAGTCGTTCCCGATGACGGCCGAGCAGTACGGCGCCCAACTCGACGAACTGGTGGCGAATCTCAATGGTCTGGGGGTGGCGCAACAGGTGCGGCATTGGTTGCTGAACACCACTGACAAACCCCGGCTGGGCAAAGCGATGTCCATGGCGCTCGATCTGCCCGAGGGCCGGGCCAGTGAGTTTCTGCTCTAGTTGCGCTGCACCAGGCGCGCCAGGCCCACCCCCACCAGATAGAGCGCCGTGATGGCGCCGCTGAGTAGCAGCATCGTCACCGGGTCGGTGGACGGTGTGAGCACGGCTCCCGCGAGTGCCGAGGCCACCACCACGAAGCGCCAGGCCGAGAGCATCGTTTGTGCCCGCACCACACCGAGGGCGGCCAGCAGCATTTGCAGCACTGGCAGCTGGAAGGCCAGGGCGGTGGCCACCATCAGCAGCAGCACGAAATCGAGGTAGCGCTCAATCGACCAGAGCGGCTCGACCACATCGGCCCCGTAGTTGACCAGGAAGTTGAGCGCCGCCGGCACCAGGGCCCACCAGGCAAACGCCAGGCCTGCCAGAAACAACACGGCCGAGCCCCCCACGGCTGGTGCCACGAGCCGCTGCTCGCGCCGGGTGAGGCCCGGCAACACAAAGGCCAGGGCCTCATAGAGCACGTAGGGGAGGGCCAGGGTGAGACCGGAGTAGCCGGCCACCTTCAGGGATACAAAGAGGAACTCGCCGGGCGCCAATTGCAGGAAGTGGATGCCTTTGGCGGGCACCTCCAGCAGCCGCACCAACGGCTTCACCAGCAGCAGGCAAGCGGCTGCACCGATCACCACGGCCACCAGGCTGCGCAGGATGCGGCGGCGCAGCTCCTCGAGATGATCCACCAGGGTCATCTCCACCTCGCCCGGGAACTGATCGTCTGGCTGGGCGGTTTCAGCGCCGTTGGCAGCGCTCACGCGAATCGGTTCCGGTGCCGGCAGCACGGTGTTCGGCAGGGTTTCGGGTTCGCTCATCGCTCTTGCTCCCGCCCGAGGCTAGGCAGCAGCGCAGCGGCCCGGCCCGGATCCGCCCAGACCACCTCGCCGCCGCGGTGCCGCACGGTGCCGGGCCCGGCTCCGGCGATGCGTTGCAGCTCTTCGCAGGGCACCATCACCACGGCCACCCGACTGTTGCCACGGGCCCGGCTGTAGTGGGCCGCCAGATCGGCTGCTGCCTGCAGATCCTTTTCGCTGCTCACCCCTTCAGAGGCCTTCAGCACCACATGGCTGCCCGGACATTCCTGGGCATGGAACCAGAGGTCGCCGCGGCGAGCCTGGCGCAGGCTGATCCATTCGTTCTGTCTGTGGTTGCGACCCACTTGGAGCCGTAGGCCGCCGGGGCTGATCAGCTCCAGGGGATCGGGGGTTGTTGTGGTTCGGGGGCGTTGGCGACGGCTGCTCGCCCGTGGTTCGATCAGGGAGGCCAGCTCCTCCTCCAGCCCCTGCAAGAGCTCTAGAGCCACGGCACTGGCCTCGATGCTCGCCTGTTCGAGGTAGGTGAGGCTGGCCTCCAACTGATCCAGGCGCTGGCGGTGCAGCTCGAGTCTGGGGCTGATCGCCGCTACGGATCGACGCAGCTTGCGGGCTCGCTTGTAGAGCGCTTGTGCTTCGGCCACCTGTTCACGACTCGGCTGCGCCAGGCACAGCAAGGCATCGGCCTGCTGTTGCAGCCCATCGCTGTTCTCCACCTGCGCCAGCAGCTGTTGTTGATGCTCCAGCTGGCTGCGCTCGCGCTGCAGGTGTTGCTCAAGCCGTTGCCGCAGGTTGTGTTGCCGCTGTTGCAGCAGGCGCTGTTGCAGCTGGTGGTGGTGGTAGGCCGCCACGGCGCTGTTGATGGCCAGCGGCTCCTTGGGTTGAGGGGTGTCGCCCTCCAGCCAGCAGCGATAGGCGCAGCCGCCCCCTGGACTGAACTGGAAGCGTCCGCTCTCCATCGCGCTAAGCCACTGCTGCCAGCGCTGCCAGAGCTGCTGCCATTGGCCGGCGCTGAGGTCCTGCACCGGCTCAGCAAGCAGCGCAGCACTCTGCCCGGGTTCATCGCCGGCCAGCTGGATGGCCAGTGAAGGGCTGATGCCCTGATAGGCACCTTGCAGGGCTTGCTTCAGCGTCACGGGCAACAGGCTCAGCTGCGACTGCCAGTGCTCCATGCTTTCGCTGAGGCTGGGGGGCTGCCCGGCCAGGGGCGGTGGCGAGTTGTAGAGATCGCCCGTGCCAATTGGCCGCACGCGTGACTGCTGCTGGCGCACTTGCCGGGCGGCGGTCACCACGCGGCGTTGCTCATCGAGCAGGAACAGATTGCTGTGGCGTCCCATCAGCTCCAGCACCAGCCAGCGCTGCTGAGGCTCGCCAGGCCTGGTGGCGAACCCGAGTTCAACCACGCGCTCCCAACCCTGTTGCTCGAGGCTCACGAGGGCCAGTCCCCCCAGTCCGTGCTGGAGCTGTTGGGCCAGGGTGCTGCCATCACCCTGGCGGGGCGGCGGCTCGATCGCGTGGAGGCGTGGTGCTTCTGCCAGCCAGCTCAGCTCCAGCCAGAGGCGCCCCTCCAGGGTGCGAAATCCCAGCTGCAGGGTCTGGGCATCAGCCTGCTGGGCCTTCTCAAAGCGACTGGGCAGCAGCAGGGGCTGCAGTTCGCTCAGCACCGCCCGCAGGCAAGTGAGATCCATGGCCTGGAGCGACGCAGCGGCCATGGGCGCGGGCGAAACGGTTGCAGCGGCACACCTACTCTGCAGGGCCGCGCACGATCCCCGATGGTTGCTGATGCCCCCAGCGCCGGCCGGCTGTTTCTGATCACGGGCCCCAGCGGTGTGGGCAAGGGCACGCTGGTAACGGCACTGCTGCAGCGGCATCAGCAAATCTGGCTATCGATTTCTGCTACCACCCGCGCCCCTCGCACTGGGGAAGTGGAAGGCCAGCACTACTTCTTCCTGGATCGGGCTGAGTTCGACGCCAAGGTGGCGGCAGGTGGACTGCTGGAGTGGGCCGAATTCGCCGGTAACTGCTACGGAACCCCGCGCCAGCCGGTGGAGCAGCAGTTGGCTGGCGGCCGCCCGGTGTTGCTGGAGATTGAGCTTGAGGGAGCCCGTCAGGTGCGGCAGAGCTTCCCCAGCGGTTTCCAGATCTTCATCCAGCCTCCGTCGTTTGAGGAGCTGGAGCGGCGCATCCGCGGTCGGGGCACCGACAGCGAGGAGGCGATTCAGCGCCGGCTCGAGCGGGCTCGGGTGGAACTGGAGGCGGCGTCTGAGTTCGATGCGGTGCTGGTGAATGCCGATCTGGATCTCGCCTTGTCTGAGCTGGAGCGCTTGATGGGTCTGGACTGAGTGAGGCGCAACGCGGGCATCAAAAAAGCGGCCCCGTTAGGGACCGCTGCGAGGGCTCGGAGAGCTGCTGATCACATCGGGTGGAACAGCAGGTCGGGATAGAAGCGGTTGAACTCGATCAGGATGCCGGCGGTGACGGTGAACCAGATCGCGGCAAACACCGGAGCAGTGGTGAGGAATTTCTTCATCGCTGGGTCGGTTGAGAGGGTTTCCAGAAAGAGCTGAGGGCTCAGCGGGGGGAGACGGTGATCTTGTCGTCAGATTCCAGCAGTTTGCCGCTGGTGAGGGCGCCGAAGGCAGCAATCGGCCAAGTGGCAGCAGCCAGGGTGCTCTTGAAGGCCAGAGACAGGTCGATCTGGATTTCCTTCATGGCGGCGTCCTTATCGCCACGGATGGCGATCAGATAGTTGCGGCCTGCCCAGCCAATGCAACCGGCGATGTAGAGGAAGGCGATGCCAGGAATGATGAAGTCACCAGCGTGGCTGAGGCGGCCGTCCACGATCAGGTGAGGCAGGCCATCAGCACCGCAGGAGGCCTGGCTGTACATCGCAAAGCGAGCCTTGGCCTGGTCGGTGGTGGCAGCAGCGGCGCGCTGCTGGAAGCGGGCGCTTTCAGCGCAGGGGGTCAGACCTGCCACATCGGCTTTGGCCACAGGGGCGAAGCCGAAGATCAGCAGGGCAGAAATGAGAACAGCAAAAAGGCGGCGCATCGGGTCCAGCTGCTGCACGGCAGGATGTCACTTGCGGACCCTAAGAGAGGCCTTCTAGATCAATGCCAACGGTGCTGGCCCTCGAAACAAGTTGTGACGAGTCGGCAGCTGCTGTGGTGCGGGATCAGCGGGTGCTGGCGAGTGCTGTGGCCTCGCAAGTGGAGGAACATGCGCGTTGGGGCGGCGTGGTGCCAGAGATCGCTTCCAGGCGCCATGTGGAAGCCCTGCCGGGGCTGATCGAGCAGGTGATGGCCGAGAGCGCCGTCACCTACGCCGAGCTGGATGCCATCGCAGCCACGGCAGCGCCGGGGTTGGTGGGAGCGCTGCTGGTGGGTTCGGTCACCGGTCGCAGCCTGGCGCGCCTGCATGGCAAGCCGTTTCTGGGGGTTCATCACCTCGAAGGACATCTCTGTTCCGTCCAACTGGGGGACCCGTTGCCGGCGGGTCCCTATCTGGTGTTGCTGGTGAGTGGCGGCCACACCGAAATGATTCGCGTGGATGCTCCCGGCTGCTACGAGCGGCTGGCCCGCAGTCGTGACGATGCCGCTGGTGAAGCCTTCGACAAGGTGGCCCGATTGCTTGGGCTTGGTTATCCCGGTGGCCCAGCGATTCAGGCGGCAGCGGAACTGGGTGATCCCCGACGTTTTGTGTTGCCGAAAGGGCGCGTGTCGCTGCCTGGCGGTGGATTCCACCCCTACGACTTCAGCTTCAGCGGGCTGAAGACGGCCGTGTTGCGGCTGGTGAATCAGCTCAAGGCAGAGGAGGCCGCTGGCGGCGAAGCGTTTCCTCTGGCGGATGTGGCTGCCAGTTTTGAGCAGGTGGTGGCGGATGTTCTTGTTGAGCGCACCACCCGCTGCGTTCGCGATCAGGGCCTGAGCACGCTGGTGATGGTGGGTGGGGTAGCGGCGAACCGTCGGCTGCGTCAGCGCTTGGAGCAGCGCTGCAGCGAGCTGGGGATCCAATGGCGGCTGGCACCGCTGGCTTATTGCACCGATAACGCCGCGATGATTGGTGTGGCGGCGGAGCAGCGCTTTGGCGCCGGCGCTCAAAGCCCGATCCAGCTCGCTGTGGCTCCCCGTCTGGCCCTGGAGGACGCACCGGTTCTCTATGAACCGCAACCAGCCTTTTGAGATCTCTAGGCTGATGAGACTCACGGTTACGGCGATGGCGACTGCCCAACCGGCCCCCGATTCCGCAGATCTCACCTCCAGCCTCGATTCCGGCGATTCGGTGTTGGCTCCTCCTGAGGAGCTCAATCAATGGAAGCGGGGCTTCACCCCCCAGGCTGAGATCTGGAATGGCCGGATGGCCATGCTCGGTCTGTCGGTTGGGTTGAGCGTGCTGCTGATCGCCCGACTGGCCGGCAAGGCCTAGGTCTTGCCCCGCAAGGCCTGGGCCAGTTCGTTGGGGCGCAGGCTTTGTGCGAGGGCATCCTCAGAGCTGACCCGCCCCTGCTCCACGAGGCTTTGCAGTGCCTGATTGGCCGTTTGCATGCCATCGAAGCCGCTGCGCGCCATGATCTCTTCGATTTCGCCTAATTCACCGCGCTGGATGTAGTCCTTGCAGGCGTCGGTGTTGATCAGGATGTCGTGAAAGGCGGCGCGTTTGCCATCGGTGGTTTTCAGAAGCCCCTGGGCGATCACCCCCAGCAGGCTTTCGGACACAGCTCGGCGAATGCTCTCCTGCTCATTGGGCGGCACCATGCCCAAGACCCGTTCCACCGTTTTCACGGCTGAATTGGTGTGCAGCGTTCCGAAGACCAGGTGGCCGGTTTGGGAGGCTTCGATGGCGGTCGCCAGGGTTTCGCCGTCTCGGATCTCCCCGATCAGGATCACATCAGGGTCTTCCCGCAGGGCAGCCCGCAGGGCGTTGTGAAACTGGCGGGTGTGCTGGCCCACCTCGCGGTGGCGGATCAGCGATTGCCGGCTCTCGTGAACAAACTCCACCGGATCCTCGATCGTGAGGATGTGGCAGCTGCGGTTGCGATTGATCCAATCGATCATCGCGGCCAGGGTGGTGCTTTTGCCGGAGCCGGTGGGCCCCGTGATCAGCACCAGGCCTTTGGGACGGGAGGCCAGCTCCTCCAATACCGGCGGTAGCTGTAGATCGTCGAGCGTGGCGATCTGCTGCGGAATCAGCCGCAGCACCATCGCTGGGCCCCGCAGGGAATCGAGCAGGTTGATGCGCACCCGCACGAAGGGAAAGGCATGGGAGCCGTCAAATTCCTTGTCGCGGCCGAAAGCGTCGATTTGGGCTGGGCTGAGCATTTCGCGCAACCAACCGTTGAAGGTGGCGGCATCGGTGGTTGGCCAGCCCGTGCGCAGCATGTCGCCGCGAGCCCGGTAGCGCGGTTCTTCACCCACCCCCAGGTGCAC
This sequence comes from Cyanobacteriota bacterium, assembly GCA_041174205.1. Lineage (GTDB taxonomy): Bacteria > Cyanobacteriota > Cyanobacteriia > PCC-6307 > Cyanobiaceae > Vulcanococcus. The sequence goes on from JBEDHJ010000060.1 coordinate 10,358, forward strand.
ATCGGAGAAGCCGTTGGCGTCCGCGATCTTCACGATTCCCTCCAGGCTGCCGGGCTGGGGGCCTCCCAGCGCCCCTGGTTCGCTGCTGCTGGTGGGCTGAGCAGGTGGCGCTGCGGCGGCGGGCTGTTGCCCCGTCAGCGGCGGAAACAGGCTGGGGGGAAACGGAGAGCTGGCACTCACCACGGCTGCGATCGCTGCATCCAGCTTCGCGGCGGAAGCGGCGGATGCCCAGCGAATCCGCGCGCCATCTTTAGGATCCGGCTGAATGCCCGGCCTGCGCGTGAGCACCCCCCACAACGTCTGCATCGTGCTGGGCACGCGCCCGGAGGCCATCAAGCTGGCGCCGGTGATTCAGGCCTTCCAGTCGGCCCCTGATTTCCGCACGCGGGTGGTGCTCACCGGCCAGCACCGCGAGATGGTGGCGCAGGTGATGGAGCTGTTCGGCCTTCAGGCCGATCACGATCTGGCTCTGATGGCTCCTAAGCAGACCCTCACCCACATCACCTGTGGCGCATTGCAGGGTTTGCAGGCTGAGTTTGAACAGCACAAGCCCGATCTGGTGCTCGTGCAGGGCGACACGACTACGGCTTTTGCCTCGGCCCTGGCGGCCTTCTACGCCCAGGTGCCCGTGGGCCATGTGGAGGCGGGCCTGCGCACCGACAACATCATGGATCCCTACCCAGAGGAGGCGAACCGGCGGCTGATCTCTCAGCTGGCGCAGCTGCACTTCGCGCCCACGGAGGTATCCGCGGCCAATTGCCGCGCCTCGGGTGTGGTGGGCGAGGTGTGCATCACCGGAAACACCGTGATCGATGCGCTGCTGTTGATGGCGGAGAAGGCGCCACCGTTTGAACTGCCGGGCCTCAACTTTGACCAGCAGCGCGTGATCCTGGCCACGGTTCACCGGCGAGAAAACTGGGGCGAGCGGCTGCAGGACATCGGCAAGGGCTTCCTGCAGGTGCTCGAGCGCTTCCCGGATACGGCGCTGCTGTTGCCCTTGCACCGCAATCCCACCGTGCGGGAGCCGTTGCAAGCGCTGCTGGGCGATCACCCGCGCGCCTTTCTCACCGAGCCCCTTGATTACGACCAGCTCGTGGCAGCGATGCGCGGCTGCACGCTACTGCTCAGCGATTCAGGTGGCCTGCAGGAGGAGGCACCAGCCCTGGGTAAACCCGTGCTGGTGTTGCGCCGCACCACCGAGCGCCCGGAAGCCGTGGATGCCGGCACGGCCAAGTTGATCGGCACCGACAGCGCAGACATCCTGCGGGAAACGTCGCTGCTGCTCGAGGAGTCCAATGCCTACGAGGCGATGGCCCGAGCCCATAACCCATTTGGCGATGGCAAGGCCAGCGAGCGGATCGTGGAGGTGAGCCGTCGCTTCCTCAATCAGGCCAGCTGATCATTCGCGCTTCTTTTTGGCCCACGGGGGCAGATCGATAAACACGCGGGTGCCTGGCCGCAGCCCTTCGAGAATCTGGGTGTCCTTGCCGCTGCTGGCCCCGAGGCTGACCGCCTGGAACGTGGGTTGATTGCCACGCCCCACCAGCAACACCCCCGGCTTGCCCTGCTCCGTCACCACGGCAACGGTGGGGATCAAGGTGCGTGCAGGCAGGGTGCCGGTGTTGAAGTCGATGTCGGCGGTCATGCCGATGCGCAACTCCGGTGGCGGATTGAGCAGCTGCAGCTTCACCTCGAACGAGGTGACGTTGTTCAGCTTCTCGGCGCGCGGGGCAATCTGCCGGACCCGAGCCGGGAAGCGGCGATCCGGGAAGGCATCCACCCGCACGGAGGCCAGTTGCCCCACCCGAACGCGGCCGATGTCGCTCTCGGGCACCTTGGCCACGGCTTCCAGACCCTGGGCCAGTTCAACGATGGAGGAGCTGCTGGCGCCGGCTGATGCCGATGCTGAGGTGGTGGGCGTCACGAAGGCACCGGGGTCAGCGAAGCGGGCCGTCACCACACCCGTGAAAGGTGCACGCACCGTTAGATCGCCCCGCTCCATTAAGCGGGCCTCGAGGCGTTGCTCGGCAGCCTCCACGGCGGCTTGGTCCACAAGGGCACTCGATTTAGCGCTGTTGTAGTCGTCCATGCTGATGCCGCCCTGCCGGACCAGCGCTTCCCGGCGTTGCAGCTCACTCTGGCTGCGGGTCAGCTGCGCTTTTGCCGAGCGCAGTTGCGCCCGCAGTTCATCGAGGCGGTCGTTGAGATCGCCGCTGTCCATCAAGGCCAGGGCTTGGCCGGCGCGCACGCTGTCGCCCTCTTCCACAAACAGCTTTTCGAGCACCCCTTGGCGTTTGGGGCTCACATTCACCTTGCGGAAGGCTTCCAGCTCACCACTAGCGGTGATCACCCCGGGGAGGGACCCCTCGCGGGCCACCACGGTGAAGCTGTCGAGGCTGCGTTGCTGGCTGCTGCTGCGGCGCTGGCTGATGAGGGCGCTGCCGCCTGCAATCAAGAGCGTTCCTGCCAACAGCCCGGCCCACAGCCGCTTGCGCTTCAGCCAGCCAGACCGGGGCCCAACGGTGGTTGCAGGCCGCGCTTGAGCGGCATCGCCGAGGGGCGCCTCCACCTCGCGTGGGGCAGGGGTCTGGAGCATCGAGGTGGGAATGGCCATGCGCCGGCGCTCCCACCAGTCTTCCTGGTCAGCCCCCGCGCCTGTGGGGTGGATCCCCGGCCGGCTGAGGCAGCGCAGGGGGCGGCCCGTAGATTCCATCGATGCTTAAAGCCGGAATCGTGGGTCTGCCCAATGTGGGCAAGTCGACCCTGTTCAACGCCCTCGTTGCCAACGCCCAAGCTGAGGCGGCCAACTATCCGTTTTGCACCATTGAACCCAACTCGGGTGTGGTGTCGGTCCCGGATCCGCGCCTCCAGCAGCTCTCGGATCTGAGCGGCAGCAAGGAGTTGATTCCTACGCGGGTGGAGTTTGTGGATATCGCTGGCCTGGTGAAGGGCGCCAGCCAGGGCGAGGGCCTGGGCAACAAGTTTCTGGCCAACATCCGTGAGGTGGACGCCATCGTGCACGTGGTGCGCTGCTTCGAGAACGACGATGTGATCCATGTGTCGGGCTCGGTGGGCCCGGCCCGCGACGCTGAGGTGATCAACCTCGAGCTGGGCCTGGCAGATCTCAGCCAAGTGGAAAAGCGGCGAGAACGCCTCAAGAAGCAGGTGCGCACCAGCAAGGAGGCCCAGGTGGAGGATGCGGCCCTCGAGCGCATCCAGGCGGTGCTTGAGCAGGGCGGCGCTGCCCGCAGTGTGGAGCTCAACGAGGACGAGGCGGCAATGGTGAAGCCCCTGGGGCTGCTCACCGCCAAGCCGATCATCTACGCCACCAATGTGAGCGAAGACGATCTCGCCTCCGGCAATGCCTACTGCGAGGAGGTGGCAGCCCTCGCCCAGAAGGAAGGGGCTGGCACCGTGCGCATCAGTGCTCAGGTGGAAGCCGAGCTGATTGAACTGCCGGAAGAGGAGCGCGCTGCCTTCCTGGCGGATCTGGGTGTGGACGAAGGCGGCCTGCAGAGCCTGATCCGGGCCACCTACAGCCTGCTGGGCCTGCGCACCTATTTCACGACCGGTGAGAAGGAAACTCGTGCCTGGACGATCAAGGCCGGCATGACAGCGCCTCAGGCCGCCGGCGTGATCCACACCGATTTCGAGCGCGGCTTCATCCGCGCCCAGACCATCGGCTACAAGCAGTTGCTGGAAGCCGGCTCGCTTGCGGAAGCTCGCAACAAAGGCTGGCTGCGGGCTGAAGGCAAAGAGTATGTGGTGGAAGAAGGCGACGTCATGGAGTTTCTGTTCAACGTGTAAGGGATCTCTCTGTCAGGGTGGCGGGGAGGGCTGATTTCGGAGCCGTAGCATCTTGTCGTGCTTTTCCTAAAATCATTATCTGATTGGAACTAATAATGCCGTCGTCAAGTAACTATTGCCTCCGTCGATCTATCGGACTCATGGTCCCTGCTGTTTAGATTAGACCGCTGATCCGTAGAGCTTGGGCTCACCAGGGAGAGCCAAGTAGTTCAATACCCGACCAGTAGAAGGGGTTGGATAGCCCGTTGCTGGCTCGGCGCTGCTGCACCTTGGTCAGCCCGCTGAGCAGAACCCTGCCATCACTTGCGATGATCTGGTCTGCGCTCAGTAGGACTCGGCCGTTGGCGAAATCTCTGCGTGTGAATTGCAGGGCTTCGGCTTTAGGCAAGCCTTGCGCCATGTAGTGGTACGCCTGGATGAAATAAGCCGAGGTTGCAACATCATCGACATACCAGAGAGTACCGATGGCACTTCGCGAGCCGGCTTGCAGTGCCAGACCTGCAAAACCAAGCTCCGTGTCTCTATCGCCAAGGGCCGTACGACAGGCGCTCAGTACGATTAGATCTAAAGGTGTACCCCCCCGCCGCTTGCGGAGATTTACCAGGGTTTCCAGAGACAATGGCCCCGTTCCTGAATACAACACCGACTTGCTCGGCCCACCTGGCAGGAACTCGGCGTGAGTAGCCAGGTGGATGCGGTGGTAGCGGGGGTCTGCCGCTGTGTGCTCAATCGTCGCCCTTGTGAAAGAGGCGTTCACAACAACATCGCTAGGCTCACTACCACTAATGGCCTCCAGCTCTTGGGGGACTAGGGGTAAGGGTGCGAGCCCATCGAATTGTGAGGCTCCGGCTGCCAGCAGTCGTTTCTCGCCGGCAATGGCCGGGATGAGGTTGCTGAGCGAGATCGACGGGGTGAGGGCGAAGGCGAAGCGTTCACCAACAAAGTCTTGGCCTGAATGCAGTGCTGCGTAAGGAACCGCCTGAAGGCCACGGTCAGCACCAATCAACAGGGTGGTGATTTTCTGGCGGTCGAGCTCGGCTCGAAAGGGTCCAATCAAGACGTCATAGAGGCGTCGGGCCGCAGCGTTGACGTTCGTGACGTCAAGATCCTCCTGGCGAGACAGTTGGCCGTAAAGCTCCTTAAGTTGGCTGGCGAAGCTGGTGAACGAAACTTCTACACGCCGACCCACGATTGCGCCGCTAGCTGGGATCAAGGTGAGATCTAGAAACGCATCGGTGTCGGCCTGTGTGGTCCGGCCTTGTGCTTCGGTGAAACGCAGCTGCAAGATGGCAGGGTTGTAGTTAGCTCGATTGAACTTCTGGGGCAAGAGCCCCGCCGTGGCTGTGTCCGTAAGATTTGAGACCAATAGTGCTGCCGGCTCACTCCAGTCCTCCGCAGCACTCTTCTCAGCCAGCTGCGGGGTCTGCACAGCATCGATAGCCTGTTGCAGGATCTGCTGAGACCGCTGGAGCGTTAGTGCCTCAACGGTTTTTAGACCCAGAACAGAGGCCGCCTGCGATGTCGCCAGCTGTTCTCCGCTAAAAAAATTGATCGCTGCTTGTGGAGCCTGAACAACAACACTGAGTGGCGGATTGACACTATTCTGATAGTTACGGCTGTTCTTTATGCTGAACGACCCAACGCCTTCCCTGCTGAGAAGACTTTTGGTTCCAGGGCGTTGGGACTTCCACTGGTCAAACTGCTGATCAAAGCCAGGATATAAATCTTTGATGTATAAATCTGGAAAGAGAACGGGGTCTATGTAGATGTCGGATATAAAACCATAGTATTTCCCGCTCGATTTGATGTTCGCGTGTGCCAAGACCCTTGCGTTGGGGCTGAAGGGCGAGGTGTATCCCTTGGGAGATGCGGCGGGATAAACATGCCCCTGTCTTGCGATAACTGTCGCAATTGCTTGGTCAGGGGCAAGTATTACCGGGGTGTTATTGGTGTTGGTGTGTTGATATGGGAGGGTGTTGTTGCTGGGTCTAATGAAGCCGCCTATCCATACGGAGCCGGGGCTTATCTGGTTCCTGAATTGTGGATCAAAAATCGCGGTTGGGGACTTGAGTATCCATTTGTTGTTATCCATTCCGCGGATAAGGCTAGGGGTTTGATCAAATTCGAATTTGCCAGATGAGCCGCTTGGGGCCGAGGGGGAAGCGGGGTTGGCGCGAGTAAAGTTGCCAATGCCATAAAAATCCTTTGAGGTATCCCAGGCCCCGGGGAACCATTGAGCGATTGTTACAAGTCGCTTGAGTGTTAGGTTTGCGTTGGGATGGATTGCAACATATGCACCTAAAAGTGCTAATGAGTCAACCGAAAGACCGTTGGCTTTGACTAGTATAAGTTTGTTATTCAGTGAATCTATGAGCCATCCGCTGTCAAAATTGCTTTCCTGCCACTTGGCATTGACGAGCAGGTCCTCTTTGCGTGTATCGACTGATAGCAGCTGATATTGCCCCGCGCCGTCGCATCCTGACAAGCTGGCAGAACAGCCAAGCAGCATTCCGTCGACGGCAGATAAGCTGAGTGCCCGCACATTTGTTTTAAAGCCCTTACCCAATACGATTCCATTTGGGTTTACTAGGTATAGGGCTGGTGTGCTCTTTCCATATTCCTGGTTAAAGTTAATTATCTTTAATGGACCCCTTAGTCCTGATCTTCCGGTCGACATGATTCCAAAGATAGAGTCAATCTTTGTTTTCGTATCTCTTCCGTCAAACGTTGCTCCACCTCTGGCTGGGATGTTGAACGTCTCAAAACCGTGAAGAACTTTCAGGCCGGAGACCGTGCCGCCGGTGATCGTGTAGTGACGCGAGCGATTGCTGTTGACGACTGTGCCGAACCCCTGGGCTGCGTTCGGGGTGATGTCTTGAGCCCAGAGAGTTGCTGGTAGATGCAGGGCTAGCAGAAGGCTCGTTGCGCCGGCAAGATGCCTAGGGCTCTTCAGCATGTCCGTGCCACGTAGGCCCTGATGCATTTAAACTTATCTCGCATAGGATTTCAAGGCGGGCCTCGATCTCACTGTTTTGGTGAGAAACACCTATTTTGATCTCCATAGGATTAGCTCGCCTGTTCAGGCTGCTGAACTGACGATCGTAGTCGGTTTGTAGTTGATGTTGCTCATCGCCCAATTAATCGCACCGCCGCTGCAACCCGGTCCGGTGCGACTGCCTGAAGTCACTCCTGGCGAGCAGGGTCTGCCCCGTCCTCAGGATCGCACCAGCGAACAAGATCAGATCCAGCTAGATCTCTCACCAGAACCACCAGAGCCCGACCGTTCGCCGGATGATGATGGCGGCGTTCCGGCCCTGTTCCCCAAGGTTGAGGGAAGCCTTATCTACAGACCAGAGCAACTGCGGCAGATCTTCGCCAGCTGCGGACGCTCCACTCCTAGTGCCACTTTGCAAGCTTGCGCCGCAGCCTTGAGCGCCCGTTTTGAGGCCGACGGCTACATCAATACCCGCGTCTATGTGCTGGGAGATTCAATCCCAGGGGCTCTGGAGGTAGTCGAAGGCCGCCTTGCTGAGATTCGGGTCATCACCGCTAATCCACAACTTAGTGCTCGCGTTCGTCGTCTGTTGCGCCCGTTGCAGGGCACTGTTTTGAATTTGCCCGCTCTGGATAGGCAAATTCAGTATCTCAAGCGCCAAGGGGGTATCGACCTGGTCCAGGGCTCGATCGGACGTCTGGGTAGCGATGTCAGTCAGGCCACCCTCACTCTGTGGATTGACCCAAGTACTGATCCGATTCGAGGGGATTTGTCTTTGCGCAATGAAGGCAACGCTGGCTATGGCCAATGGCGTGCCGTGGCCACGATGCTGCAAAACAACCTGTTGCGTGACAACGACACCCTGCTCCTTTATGCCGAAGGCGATATGGACGACACGCCAGAGCTGGGTGCGGTGATCACCTCGCTCAGTTATGTCTACCCTCTGAGTGAGAACTTTCGTCTTAATGGGTCATTCGGCTATAGCCGCCGCAACCTTGTTGAAGGGCCATTGATGAAAGAGCAATGGTCCTTCAGGCAGTTTCAGGGCTACGGCCAGCTGGAGTGGGTGTTCAAGGAAAGCCTCCGTCAACGTTGGTATGCCTTTGGCGGCGTGAGTCTCAACCGCAACGACTCCTATGCATCTGGGAGGCCATTCGCCCTGCTCAACACGCTGCAGGACTTCACGACGAATACCGGCTTCTTTCGTTTCGGTGTTGGGGTTAACAGTATGAGCGACCGCTCCATCTGGAGTGCAACGCTTTACGGTCTTCAAAGCGCGAATGGCTTTAGCTACCAGAACCAACTAACCAGCCTGGGTAATTTGGGGATTGAGCCAGCTCAGGCCACTGCATTCGGGGTGTCAGCTGTCATGGCGGCAGCAATCGCCCCCAATGCCAGTCTGGCGGTTAGGGGAGCCGGTCAGATTGCTCTGAATCCATTGATCGAGGATATGGGCTTCACGATTGGTAGCGATACCGGCATCCGTGGCTTGCCCGGGCAGGCTGTCAGCGGCGATAGCGGCTACCTGGGCTCTTTTGAGATCGCTTGGAGCGTTTGGCAAAGACAGCGCTCGACGGTGCAGCTCGTGCCCTTCGTGGGCTTTGGCTTCGTAAACCGCATTCGTGATATCCGCGGGAGCTCCAATTTTTTCAATGATGATATTGGTGCTGGGGGGGTGCTTGCCCGAGTAATCACTGGCATCGGCTGGCAGATTGAGATCGGCTGGGTTAGTCAGTTCAATCACGTTGACCAGAGTGGTAACGCGATCTGGGGCGACAAATTTCTGCTTGGTAACGGTGTGTACACCAATGTCAAGTATGTTTTCTGATCTTGCGGTTGCCGGACTTTGCTCGTCGGATTGGCCCTTCGCCATTCCATGATCAAGGCTCTTGCTGGGCTTGCGGGTACTGCTGTTGTGCTTAGCGGCGCAGCCCAGGCCATTTCCGTCGCGGCCCGCCCGTTTGCATGAGCTGCATCGGTCTACCCACTGATGTACTCAATCCTCTAGAGGGTGACAACGACGCGACTGTGCCCAACGGTCTGATCTCCCGCTCTGGCTATACCCAGGACGAATTGCAGCAGGGACTATCCAGGGCCTATGTGGTTGGTGTGGTCGTAGTGGCTGATTCCCTGTACAGCGATAAGGGGTTGTGGTTGTTGCGTAACAGCATTGGCTAGAACAACTCCAGCCCCTATTGCATCCAGGAGAACAGCTTTCAGGCGATGCGCAGTACAATCATTCTCGATTCCAATGATGGCAACCTCTCCGGTTTCGGCATGATGAACCTGCTGCCTCTGGATGAGCGGTTGCAGGGCGCGATGGATGTGTGCAACGTGGATGCTTTCAATATCCAGTGCCAGCCTTCGCTGCAGAGCTAAGACGTCAAAACCAAGGTTGGCTTGCCGCCTACGCCCAGGTGTCGGAAACGGCTCCCGCTGCTGCTCCCTTGCGCCGACTCTGGTGACTTCTATGGGGCTGTGCTGAGCCCAGTGGCTTCTGATTCCGCTGCTCGGCACTGCTGCGGGCCGAGCAATTGCGCTCGCTGCGCGCTTCCCATGCTTGTTTGCCTCAAAATGGTGGTCTTCCACTGAGCGCCATGACGGAGCAGCAACAGGCCGCAGACGCCCAACAGCACGACTTCGAGGTGCAGAAGCAGGTGCACCAGCAGATCCGCAACGACCCCGACTACGACGACTGGGAGTACGGCACAGAGCCTCTGCCCCATGAGGCCTGGACGGCCAAGGTGAGCAAGGGCTGAGCTCAGCCGGGCTCCAACTGGATCGTGCTGTGCTCGACCCCGATCGCAGCCAGGGCAGCTTTGGCCTGGTGCAGGAGGTCCAGATCGTTGAGGCCGCTCTCCCGCCGGCAGACGTGAGCAGTCAGGGCCACCTGGGTGGTGCTGAGGCACCAGATGTGCACATGGTGGACGTCAACCACTCCAGGTAGGCCCAGCAATGTTTGACGCACCTGCTCGGGCTGGATGTGCCTGGGGATGCCATCCAGCAGCACCACCAGGGCATCGCGGATGAGCACCACGCCGGTGTAGCCGACAGCCACTCCCACGCCGATGGCGGTGAGCGGATCCAGCCAGTGCCAGCCGGTGAACCCCACCACCAGGGCACTCAGCAGCACCGCCAGGGACACCAGCGCATCGCTCACCAGGTGGATCACGGCAGCGCGGCGATTGAGGTCGTGTGAATGGCCGCTCTGGCCGGCCGGCCCCTGATGGCCAAAAAGTCCCGCGGAGCCAAGGTTCACGGCGATGCCTGCCGCTGCTGCCCAGGCCACCGGCCCGCTCACCAGGGGCTCGGGATGGTGGAGGCGTTGGATGGCTTCCACCACCACCACCGCCGAGGCCATCGCCACCAACACGCCATTGATCAGTGCCGCCAGTTGGGTGCTGCGGCCGAAGCCGTAGGTGAAGCGTTCACTCGGCGGCCGGGTGCTGAGTCGTTCGGCGCCCCAGCCCAAGGCCAGGCCCGCAACGTCGCCGAGGTTGTGGATCGCATCACCGATCAGCGCCAGCGAGCCGAAACCGATGCCGATCACGATCTGCCCCACCGACAGCGCCGTGTTCAGCAGGATGCTCCAGCGGAAGGCGGAGGCCAGGCCAGCGCGGCCGATGTGCTGTTGAGGGTGACGGCGACCGTGATCGTGAGAAGCCATCGACTCGGCAGCACTCACCTGATTGTGCGGGCTGCTGTGGACGACGTCAGGTGTCCCGTGCCGCTATCCCTTCGCATGGGCGCGTTTGCGGATTGGTGCAACCAAGAGCAGGCTCAGCGCACACACCACGGCCACCACTAGCCACAGCACCAGGCCATTGCCTTGACGGTCGAGCAGACATCCAGCCAGCAGTGGTGCTCCGAAGGCGCTCAGCGCGAAACACTGTGAGAACAGCGCCATGGCCAGGCCGCCATGGCCGGCTGGACTGAGCTCCACCACTGCTTCGGTGGCGGTTGGCAGGAACGCCGCCTCGCCGAAGGCCAGCACGATCAGGCCCAGCACCACCAGGCCGATGCCCAGATCACTGAGCGCCGATAGGGCCAGCAGAGTGCTGCCGGCGCTGAAACAGATCAGGCTCAGCCCTAGGCCAACTGCCACGGAACGCCGGGCCAGCCTTTGCCCTACGGGCCATTGGATCAGCAGCAGGAGCCCCAACTGCACCCCGATCAGCAGTGCGCTGATGGCTTCGGGTTGGGCGTCTCGCTCCATCCCGCCGCGCACCAGATCCAGCGGCAGCGCGCTTTGCATCAAGGCCGGGATCGCTGTGGCCACCACCGACACCAGCAGCATGGGCACCAGAGCTGGCAACCACTGGCCCAGGGGCACCGCTGCAATGCCAGCACTGCCGCTGCGCGGTGCCTTGGGAAGTGGTCGCCACAGCAGCAGGCCCGCGAGCAGCAGCACCGCCGTCATGTCGACCCAATACACGCCCCGCAATTGACCCAGCTGAGCCAGCACGGCTCCCGCCAAGGTGCCGCTGGCGACCCCAGCTGCATCGGCGCTCCGCACCAGGGCGTAGCCACGGGCTGAGGGCACCGGCGGTGCGCAGAGCGGCACCGCCAGCTCCACCGCCGGCCAGTAGAGCCCGCCGGCCATGCCCAGCAGCAGCTGGCCGGCGATGTAGCCCGGCAGATCGCTGGCTCCCAGCAGCAGGCCATCCCCCAGGAAGCCGCACAGCGCCGCCAGCAACACCGGCAGGCCGCAACTCAAGCCTCGATCCAGCAGCCAGCCGCTGGCAAAGCGGCCGACCGTGCCGGCCAGAGCCGCCATGGCCAGACCCACGCCCACCTGCAACGCCGTGAAGTCGATCTGGTGGAACACCATCGGCGTGAGGTAGAGCACCCCGCCTGCCCCGAAGCTGGCCACGAAGCGCACGCTGGCCAGCTCCCGCAGCGGCGCGGGAAACTGGAGCCACCAGTTCCGGCCCGTTGACAGCCCCTGTGCTTGTGCCAACCCGCCTGAAACCGCTGCGTGCCCTGATGCGCAGTCTGCTGGCTGGTGTGCTGCTGCTGGGGGCGGCGCCGGTGCGTGCCGCTGAGCAGCTGGAGGTGCAGCTCGACAGCCTGCGGCTGCCCATCGATTTGGTGTCACTCGAAAGCTGGAGCCGCCAACCCGATGCGGTGAGCGGCGATCTGGGGGCCTGGCTGGATCTGCTGGATGCCAAGGGCCGGGATCAGCTGCGCCGCATCCTGCGGGCGCCCTTGGTGAGCGATCGCTCCTTTGCTCAGCAATTTCTCGGGAGCTGGGCCGGTCAGCGGGTCTTGGAGGAACTCGACGAGCTGATCAGCACCGATCAGGGCAGCGCCGGTCCGCTGCTGTATCAAACCCTTCAGCAACTGCTGGTGCGTGAGCGCCAGGTCACCACGATTCAGCTGCTGCGCGCGGTGCCCAGCGAGAGGCTGGTGCTGCATCTCGATGGCGGCCTGCAGCTGGCGGATCGCTGGCGCCGCCAGCTGATTGAGCAGCGTCAGGCCCTTGTGGCGCTGCGGCAGTTGCCCTTGCGCCGGGTGTCGGCTCCGTTGGCGGATCTGCAGCCGGCCCACCAGGCCTCCAGCCAACGGTTGCTGTTGCAGGTGCCCCACCGCCAGCAACCGCTGGAGCTGCAGCTCTGGCCGGCGGCCAACGGCACCTGGGTGCTGCTCACCCCTGGGCTGGGGGGCAGCGCCGAGCAGCTGGAGTGGCTGGCGGCGGGGTTGCAGCAACGGGGCTGGCCCGTGCTGCTGCTCGACCATCCCGGCAGTGATGAGCAGGCGATGCGCGAGCTGTTGGAGGGCCGGCGGCCGCCGCCGGGAGCCGAAACGCTCAGCGGCCGGGTTCAAGATCTGCAGGCCGTTGTGGCGGCCGTTCAGAACGGCAGCTTGCCCCGTCTCGGCGACCGGGTGGTGTTGATGGGGCATTCCCTGGGGGGGCTCACCAGCTTGCTCGCGGCAGGTCTGCGGCCCGAGCCGGGGCTGGCGCGGCGCTGTGATCGCGCCCTGGATGGCATTCCCCTCACCAACCTCTCGCGGCTGCTGCAATGCCAACTGTTGGATGTGCGGCTTCCGCCTGCCACATCCCTGGCTCAGCCCCTGGCGGCGGTGGTGAGCTTCAACGGTTTTGGCAGCTTGCTCTGGCCCAATCGCGGTCTGCGCCCCCTGCCGGCACCGGTGTTGCTGGTGGGAGGCAGCCTGGATCTGATCACGCCGCCTCTGGCGGAGCAGCTGCAGCTGTTTCTGCAGGAGGGCCGCGCCCAGAGTCGGTTGGTGCTGGTGGAGGGCGGCAGCCATTTCTCACCGGTGCGGATCTACCGCAGTGACCACGCCCTCTTCCAGTTGGGGGAGGAATTCGTGGGGGTGGAGCCGCAGCGGGTGCAGGCCCTCAGCCTCAGCCTGAGCAGCGATTTCCTGCAGGCCCTGCCGCGGGGCCTCCCCCCCCAGCAGCGCCAGCTCGGGGGCATCAACGCCTACGTGCTCAACCGCACCTTGGCCGAAAGCTGGCAAAGCACGTTCAAAAACTGACGCGCGGATCCAGCAGCGCTACCACCAAGTCCACCAGCACACTCACCGCCACCACCAGCGCCGCCACCACCACCACGATCCCCTGCACCACTGGGTAGTCGCGCTGGCTGATGGCTTCCTGGAGCCGGAACGCCACCCCAGGCCAGGAATAGGTGACCTCAATTAACAGCGCCCCGCCGATCAGCGAGGCCACCGTGATGCCGGTGATGGTGAGCACGGGCAGCAGGGCATTGGGCAGGGCGTGGCGCAGCACCACCCGCCGCTCACTCAGGCCGCGGCTGCGGGCTGCCTCCACATAGTCGGAATCGAGGGCTCGGCGCAGATTGAGCCGCAGCGCATTGGCGAACACACCGCTGAGCAGCAGACCGAGGGTGCTGGCAGGCAGCACCAGATGGCGCAGCGCTCCCCAGAACTGCTCGCCGTTACCCGCCAGCAGGCTGTCGAGCAGATAGAAGCCGCTGCCATCGGGGGGAACCAGCGTGGCGGGGAAGCGCCCGCCCACCGGCAGCCAGCCCAGCCACACGGCGAACACCAGCTGCACCACCATCGCTGCCCAGAACGGCGGCAGGGCATAGGTGCCGATGCCAAAGAGCCGGCCCGCGAGATCCGTTTTGCCTTCGGGCCGCGCCACACCGCTGAACCCCACGGCCAGCCCCAGCACCGCCGCGATCAGCAGTGCCACCACCCCGAGCTCCAGGCTGGCGGGGAGGCTGTGGCCGATCACGCCCGTGACTGCCTCGTTGTTGGTGAGCGAGGTGCCCAGTTGGCCGTGCAGCAGATCACCCAGATAGCGGCCGTATTGCACCAGCAGAGGTTGGTCGAGCCCCAGTTGGTGGCGTAGTGCCGCCCGTGCTTCCGGCGGGGCGCGCAGTCCCAGCAGGGCATCGATCGGATCGCCCGGTGCCACCCGCAGCAGCAGAAACACCAGGCTGGCGATCAGCCACAACATCACGGGCACCAGGGCCAGGCGGCTCGCCAGATAACGGAGCAAATGACGACGACGGCTCATCGGACACTCAGGGCCTGCAGCACCAGGCGGCCGCTGCCATCAAACACGGGCCGTTTCAGGCGTGGTTGCGCCCAGGCCCGCGGTGCCACCTGCCACACCGGGATGTAGGCGGCTCCAGCCGCGGTGCGGCGCTGCAGGCCCTGCAACACCGGCAGGCGCTGGCGGCCGCTGAGACGCTCGCTCGCTTGCAGTTGGCTTTGCAGCCCTGGAGCGCTCCAGAAGCTGCCGGCTGCTGCGGCATTGCCGGCCAGGCAGCGGTTGCCCGCGCTGCGGGTGCAGCCCAGCATCGGTGCCAGGTAGCTGTCGGGATCGGGGTAGTCGGCGCTCCAGTCGAGCAGGATCATCGGGAAGGCGCCTTCCTCCAGTTGCCGGTAGGCGGTGGTGGATTCGACGCCACTGATCTCCAGCTGCACGCAGTCGCCCAGATCGCGCTGCAGTTGGGCTTTCCAGGTGAGAGCAAAGAGCCGATCGGCTGGCACGTTGGAGCGGAAGGTGAGCGGCAGTGTCAGCCGTTGCCCCTGGCAGTAGCCCGACTGCCGATAGAGCGCTCGTGCCTGGGCTGGGTCGTAGCTCGGCCAGGCCGGCGGCGCCGAACCAGCCAAGGGCGGCGGCACCAGTGAACGAAGCGGTGCTCGGATGCCATACGTCACCCGTTCGCTGATCAGGCGACGATTGAGGCTGAGGGCGATCGCCCGGCGCAGCGTGGGCGTGCTCAGTGGGGCGCGATCGCTGAGCAGGGTGAGGTAGCCGATTTCCCCCGCAGGACCGATCGCTTCCACCAACTGGCCCCGTTGTGCCCGCTCAGCCAGGGCTCGCTGTTGATCGCTCTCAAGGCCGGAGGAGGTGAGCACATCCACCTCTCCGCTCACCAGGGCGCCGAACAGGGCTGTGGAATTGCTCAGGGTCACCAGGTGAATGCCGCTGTTGCGCGGCGGGCTGCCCCAGTAGCGCTCAAAGGGAAGCAGCGTCTGCTTCTGGGGGGTGCTGCTCACCAGTCGGTAGGGGCCGGTGCCCACGAATCGATTCGCCAGCGGCGTGTCGCGGTGTTGGCGGTAAGCAGCCGGTGAGAGGGGCGTCAGGCTGATCGAGCTGAGCAGCGCCGGCAGCGCGCTGTAAGGGCGCTTCAGCTGCAGCTCCAGCTCGTAGGGCCCGCTGGCCCGCACGGCGCTGATGCGGTCATCGAGCAGGTAGCCCATCTTGGCCAGGCTGCGAAAGCGCTCCAGGCTGAACACCATCGCCGCGGCATCAAAGCGGCTGCCGTCGTGAAACAGCACGCCCTGGCGCAGGGGGATGCGAGCGGTGCGCCCATCCGCGCTGAGCTGGGGCAGGGCGGTGGCCAGACGGGGAATCAGGCGGCCCTGGTCATCGGCGGCGTAGAGGGGATCGCCGACGGCGCTGAGCAGCTGCAGACCGGCGATGGTGGTGATGTCAGCCGGATCGACCGAGGCCAGGCTGCTCTTATTGGCAACAACCAGTTGCCCATTGGGATGGGAGGGCTGACAGGCCACCAGGCACGGCAGCAGGGGCAGCAGCGCCGCCAGAGCCTTTGGAAGCAGAGGGCGGAAGGTCAAGGCCGCGGGCAAGCCCGCTCATTCAAGCCCCAGGCACAAGGCGGGGGGGATGCGGATGGCCACTGCTGGCCACCTGATGCAGGGATATTTCAAACACAGGTGAGCCGTGGCGTGCCAAGGGCCAGCGCCGCACCCAGCAGCGGTTGTGCCGGTCATCGACACCAATCACCTGGTAGAGGTTCTCGTCGCTGTTGAGGGTGATGCAATCACCCTGATGCAGGGCCATGGGATGGAGTGGATGAGGGATCGGAACGACAGCTGGTGGATGCAGGGAGCGGAGTGAAGCGGTGAACGCTGGGAACAGCCTTCCTGGCCGCTGCCCGATCAAAAGTTCTTGTCGCTACAAAGCAAGCCGCGCGTCAGCGGACTCGCATCGGGCCTCGATCCGTTTGGTGTCTTTCGGTTTGTTCCAATCTGCCTCAGCGCCGGTTCAGAGCGTGCGCAGGCATGCTGCAACGGCCTTCACCTCGCTGAGAGCGTTGATGGACGCAAGTGCTCGGCGGAAGCTGGCCTCCTGCACTTCGTGGGTGATCACCACGATCTCAGCGTCACTGGCGTTGCCGGTGGTCTCGAATTGCACGATCGATCGGATCGACACGCCCGCATCGCCGAAGCAGGTGCCGATCTGGCCGATCACCCCGGCCTGATCCCCTGTCTGCAGGCGCAGGTAGTTGCGATGCAGGGTCTGCCCTTGATCCACCAGACGGCAGGGGCGCCAGCGGTTGGCGGCCAGCAGTGGGTCGAGGCCGCCGCCCTGGCCCGTGGCCTCGCGGATGCCGGCGATGTTGAGAATGTCGGCCACCACGGCGGAGGCGGTGGGGCCCGCACCGGCACCTGGGCCGTAGAACATCACCCGGCCCACGGGGTCACCCTCCACGAGGATGGCGTTGTTCACGCCGTGGACCCCCGCCAGCGGGTGTTCCTTGGGCAACAGCGTGGGGCTGACACGCACATCCAGCTGCACCGTGCCATCGGCGTCGGTGCCGAGGAACTGGGCTGTCGCCACCAGCTTCACCACGTAGCCCAGTTGGGCGGCGTAGTTCACATCGCGGGCATCGAGGCGGTTGATGCCTTCGGTCGGGATGGCGCTGCGTTCAATGGAGCCGCCGTAGGCCAGGCCCGAGAGGATGGCGATCTTGTCGGCGGCGTCACCGCCCTCCACGTCGGCTGCTGGATCGGCCTCCGCATAGCCGAGGCGCTGGGCATCGGCCAGCACATCGCCATAGGCGGCACCCTCATCCGCCATGCGGCTGAGGATGTAGTTGGTGGTGCCATTGATGATGCCGCTC
The DNA here is from genome assembly GCA_041174205.1 of Cyanobacteriota bacterium. Classification (GTDB taxonomy): domain Bacteria; phylum Cyanobacteriota; class Cyanobacteriia; order PCC-6307; family Cyanobiaceae; genus Vulcanococcus. The sequence continues at coordinate 27,533 of JBEDHJ010000060.1, forward strand.
ACCCGCTGGATGCGGTTGCCGCCCAGGGATTGCTTGAGCGGCTCGATGATCGGGATCCCACCGCCCACGGCGGCTTCGATCAGCACATACACGCCCTGCTCGGCGGCCGCGGCGGCGATCTCTTCGCCGTAGCGGGCGATCACGGCCTTGTTGGCGGTCACCACCGGTTTGCCAGCGGCAATGGCCGCCAGGATCAGGCTGCGGGCCGGCTCCAGGCCGCCCATCACCTCCACCACGATGTCCACCGCAGGATCGTTGACCACCTGCTGGGGATCGGTGCAGAGGATCTCGGCAGGCAGCTCCACCGGGCGGGGCCTGTTGAGATCGCGCACGGCCACGCGTTTGAGGGCCAGCTGCCCCACCAGCGGATGACGGCCCTGGGGGTTGAGCAGGATTTCGGCCACGCCTGCTCCCACCGTGCCAAGCCCGAGCAAGCCGATGCCGATGGTCATGCCGCCGCGTCCGTGAAAGGGCTGATCCTAGAAATTGATGGTGCGCTCAGCGGTTCGCCAGGGCGCTGGCCTGGGCCTGCATCTGCTTGAGGATGTTGAGGAAGCCATTGGCCCGCGAGGGGGTGAGGCTGGCCTGCAGTCCGGTTTCGCTGAGGAAGGCCGGGTCGATCCCAGCGGCGGCGGCTGGCTCGAGCCCCTCCAGGCCTTCGATCAGCAGCGCCAGTAGCCCTTTGGTGATCGCAGCATCGGAATCGCCCAGCCAGTGCAGCTTGCCGTCCACCAACTGCCCCACCACGTAGACCTGCGACACGCAGCCCTTCACCTTGAAGGCGTCGTTGCGGAATTCCTCGGGCAAGGGCTGCAGTTTCTTGGCCAGCCAGAGCACGTATTCGTAGCGCCGTTTGGGATCGGCGGTGCCTTTGAGGCGTTCAACGATCTGATCGAGCTTCTCGCTGCCGGTGGCCATCAACGGGGACGACGGATGCGCTGGAGTCCCAGCAGCATGGCAGTTGCCCCCAGGGCCGTGAGCCAGCCCATGGGATTGCCGTGATGGTGCTCGCTGATCCGATCCAGCTGGGCCTGTCCGGCCTGAACCGGCATCTCCAGGTAGTCGCGGTGGCCGGGGCCGCCATCCACCTGCAGTTCCCAGTCGCCGTTGGCCTGCTTGGGCAGAGCAAAGCTCAGCTGTCCTGCGGCGTTGGTGCGGCCCAGCTCGACGCTGCGGCCATCGGGCGACACCAGCCGCACGAGGGCGTCTGCGGTGGGCTGGCCATTGGAGAAACGGCTCTCCAGCACCAGGCTGTCGCTCACGCTTTGCAGGTGCGTCACGCTGCTTTCAATGCCGTGGGCCAGGGCGGTGGCGGGGCTGAGCAGCAGCGCTAGGGCGAGGACGCTCAGGCCGGGGCGGGATCGGTGTGCCATCGCAGTCGTCGCGGTGAAGAGGACGCTGGCTCCAGCTAAGCGCGTTGGCTTCAGGCCGACCAGCGGCTGCTGGTGCTGCGCGTTTTGCCGGCCTGCACCATGTGAACCATCGAGCTCACCATCATCGAAAGGGCATCGCTGCTCTCTTGGCGACCCTTCAGTTCTGAAGCGAGCACCTGCTCAGCGGCGGTGCCGCGATTCACGCGAATGCTGGGGCCACGGCGCTCATTGGAGGCATCACGGCTCGCGTTGATGGCGGACTGGAACGCGTCGTTGGCCTGGAGATCCACAGATCAGCTGGATGCCTGCACTGATCCTGCCAAAACGCCACAAGAGGCGTGGCGGGGGCAGCAAGGTTTACACACCTTGCAACCAATGCACTCCTCGCTCATCCAGCCAGCCACTGAAGGGCACATCCCAAGGATCGGCAGGGAGCTCATCCACCAGGCA
>JBEDHJ010000061.1:0-4215 GCA_041174205.1 Cyanobacteriota bacterium
CCTGCCACAATGATTCCAAATCCAGCCATCAGAGCAGGTTTGCTCTCTGTTCCTGGGGGTAGCACGATCACTTTCCTGGCCACCGCAGTGAGCGCGGTTAATAGGACGAGCTCGATCTGAATGACCTGATCCTGCAAGTAGGCGGTGACGTTTTGGAGGACTTCCAGGGCAATGAAGATCAGGAGCAATCGGTCCAACAGCTTGATCATGCTGCCGTCGAACCAGTCTGTCTGCAGTTGAGCAACTCTCCATCCGGTTTGAATCAGCAATTCGATGGTTGCTGCGCCGATGACAATCGCAAGCAAAACTGCGAGCAGCTTCGCCAGTTGGCGTTCGTAGCTATGAATCGCCCCAAGGAAGTTCTTGTCGTTCAGCAGTTTCATGGTGTTGTCTTGGCTTGATCGGATGGCTAGACATGAAAAAGCCTGCAGCGCTTGCCTCAGCAGGCGCTGCAGGCTGAGTTGTCTTTGATTAGAACTTGTGGTCGCGCAGCGCTTCCACTGGGTAGATGTAGGTGATGATCGAGTAATCGGCGTAATACTTGGCTTCGATTTGGCGGGTAATTGTATCCGCTAGCTCGCGCGTTCCTGTTAACACCTCGATCTTCACGTTGGAGAGCGTGTGCGACACGCTCGGTTCGCCTGTGGATCGCACATTGCGGCTGCCTTCGCCGCCGGCCGCATTGATGGTGTAGCCGGTGGCGCCAGCCTCTTTGATCAGTTTGATCAGCTTTTTGGAGAGGATTTCCTCCCCAACGATCACTAGCTTCCAGACTTGTTGACTCATGGCGTTGATTTGGGTTGGTGGGGTGGGTCTCTCTTCTATCGGCCCAGCATCACCTCGGCGATGCCAACGAACAGAGGAATGCAGATAGCGATGGCCACAGGTGTGCCGATGGCAGTGGATGCGCCGATGTAGGCGGACGGATTCGCGGATGGGATGCCCGCGCGAAGGGTGGGTGGCCCTGAGATGTCAGAGCTCGAGGCGGCGATCACCGCCAGTACCACTGCGCCGCCAATGCTGAAGCCAGTGAGCTTGTGGATGATCAAGCCCAGGCCGAAGGCCAGGAAGCCATGCACGATCGGTGCAATGAAGGCATAGATGGCGAACCACTGGGCCACTTTGCGCAGCTCGTTCATGCGTTGGGCCGCTTCCATGCCCATGATGATCATCAGAATCGAGAGGAAGCCGCGGAACAGCGGGTTGAAGAAGCTGTTGTAGACGGGTTCTGGCCTAGTGAGAATCCCCAGTGCCACACCGAGCAGCAGCGCTGTCACGGCAGAGCTCTGCAGGCTTTCTTTGATGATCGGCCAGATTTCAACCTTTTCTGAGGAGTCGCCTGTTTTCTTGCTGATGTAGACGCTGGCCACCACGATGGCCGTTACCAGCGCCGGGATGTCCATGAAGGGGTAGAGGGCTGCCGTCCAGGCCTCATAGGGCACTTTGGCCGAATCCAGCGCAGGCAGGACTGCTGCGAGGGTTGAGCCACTCACGGCGCCAAACAGGCCTCCAGTGGCCACGGCATCGGCAACCTTGATGCCAGGCAGCTTCGCCAGGGTGTAGCGGCTGATCAGCACGATCACGATGCCAATCACGACGGCTGCGAGTGCCGGAAGCAGGATCTCGGAAAAATTGGAATTGCGGATGGCGATTCCACCGGTTAATCCGATCTTCATCAGCAAGAAAAAGCTGATGAATTTGTAAATGGAATCGGGAATGGCTAGTTGGCTACCCAGGGAGGCAACAACAATGCCACCGATCAAAAAGCCCAGCGTTGGAGACTGGAATTGCTCCAAAAAGAGCGAGAGAAATTCAGACACTGCTGATCCCCAGGAGAGATGGTGGATGTGGATCGCGGCGAATGTAGGCGTCCTGTTTTGTCGTTGGGGCGTCGAGAGCCTGGCGTGTTCTGGGGATAGGGGCGTGTCTTTTTTAAGTTCCTACCCATTTGCGTCCGTGTCTAGCTAAAAGCGGCGCAGGCTGTTGTCCGCTTCGGCCGGGGACTGGTCGGTGGTCCTCAGTCTGAGTGCGCTGTGTCAGGGCTGAATCGAGCGCTGAATCAGTCCTTGGGGTGATGAGCAAATCAAATCAACCTGTTTGCTGAGGCTGATCGCCTCATGGTCTGCCCCAGTTTCCGCTCAGGTCTTCCATCATCGTCCCGGCTCTCAACGACCGTCCTTGGATGACGTTGCTTCTTTTGCTGGGGTTCTTCTGGCTCAGCATGCGCACTGTGATGCTGTTAGCCCAGGTCAACCGGCATTCCCCTGAAGCACACCTGGGCCGTTCGTTTCAACAGGAGCTACGAAGTCGCGGTCTGATACCTGGCCCCTCGGATGCGGATCGATTGATGCACTAGTGCTGCGCTCCAGGGAGCTCTCTCCCTCACCCAACTGCCATCTGCTAGCGCCTATAGGTAGGCCGCCGCTCTGCAATCCACGATGCTGCTATTGCCGCCTTTCCTCATGGAGATCAGTCCCCATCAATTGGAAGTGGCCGAAACCTTGTTGCAGGTCGGTCGTTTCCTGGTGATTTTTATCGCGGCACGGGTGATTGCCGAGCTGATGGTGCGATTACAGCTGCCAACCATTCTTGGCGAGTTGATCGCCGGCGTCTTGATTGGTGTTTCCGGCCTGCATCTGATCGTGCCGCCCGAAACCCAGGCGCAGATCAGCAGTGCACTGCTGTCGCTGCTGGCCTCCTTGTCGGAGATTCGTCCTGATGAAGTCGTGGCGATCTACAACGAGTCCTTTCCGAGCCTGAAGGCGGTATCCCAGATCGGGTTGTTTGCGCTGCTCTTCCTCACTGGCCTTGAAAGTGAGCTGGATGAACTAGTGGCTGTCGGGGTTCAGGCCACCACGGTGGCGGTGGCTGGCGTTTTGTTGCCGTTTGCCTTGGGGACTGCCGGCCTCTATTTCTTCTTCCATGTGCCCCTCATTCCTGCCGTGTTCGCTGGAGCTGCAATGACCGCAACCTCCATTGGCATCACGGCCAGCGTGTTCGGCGAGCTGAAGTGGCTCAAACGCAAGGAAGGCCAGATCGTGATCGGCGCCGCCGTTCTCGACGACATTCTGGGCATCGTGATCTTGGCTGTTGTGGTGGCGATCGTGGGCGGCGGCAGCTTCAGCCTTGGCCCCGTGATCAAGCTGGGCCTCGCGGCGGTTGCCTTTGTGGCCGTGGCGTTGGTGCTCAGCCGTAAGGCTGCGCCTGCCTTTGATTGGGTGGTGGATCAGCTCAAGGCCCCTGGCGATGTGGCCGTGGCCAGCTTTGTGGTGCTCACCTTGAGCTGTTTCGTTGCACAAGCCATTGGTCTGGAGGCGGCCCTCGGAGCCTTCGCCGCTGGCCTGATCCTCAGTGCGTCCAAGCACACCCACGACATCGACGCGGCTGTGAAGCCCTTGGTGGCGCTGTTCGCCACGGTGTTTTTTGTGCTGATCGGCACCGGCATGGACCTTTCGGTGCTGAACCCCTTCGACCCTGCCAACCGTGAGGGATTAATTGTGGCCGCTTTCCTTTTGGCGGTGGCGATGCTCGGCAAGGTGGCCGCGGGCTGGAGTTACTTCAGCTCAGAGCCCACCAATCGCCTGGTGGTTGGCCTGGGCATGATGCCGCGCGGTGAGGTGGGCTTGATTTTCCTTGGCCTGGGTAGTCAGGCCGGGATCCTGAGCCCTGCTCTCGAGGCCGCCATCCTGCTGATGGTGATTGGCACCACCTTCCTGGCTCCAGTGCTCCTGCGACTGGTGATCCCCGCTGAAATCGAGCCTTCTGTTCAGCCCACGTCTCTCTGATCGTTGACAACGGTGTTGTCGCCGTCTCCTTATGCGGGTGGGGTGTTTGCACTCACCACCCGTCACAGCAAGCAGCAGGCTCTGAGCTTCCCCTTTCGAGTGGGGCTTGGCGCAGAGCTGCTTCTTTGCGATGCCGATACGGATCAGCTGGGCACCTTCAGCGGGGAGATTGAACGCACGGACAACGCTTTGGCCACGTGCCGCGCCAAGGCTTTGATGGGGATGGCCGCCACGGGTCTTCCCCAAGGGGTGGCCAGTGAAGCCAGCTTTGGCCCCCATCCGGCCATGCCGATGTTGGCGGTGGGTCAAGAGCTGCTGCTGTTCGTTGATCAACAGAGCGGCCTCACTGTGCTGGAGCAACGCCTCGAATGGCGCACCAATTACAGCCATCTCAAGCTGACTCCCAACGCTCCAGTGGATTCATGGCTGA
>JBEDHJ010000062.1:0-13798 GCA_041174205.1 Cyanobacteriota bacterium
CCCCCGCATGCCGGCAATCGCCTGACGAATCTCCTCCGCCAGCTGCATCGCCCGTGCGCTGGAGGCATTCACCAACAGCACGGAGAATTCCTCATCGCCGATGCGGCCAAACAAATCCTCGTGGCCCAACCGCTCCTGGACCACGGCGCAGAGATCGAGCAACACCTGATCGCCGGCTTGATGCCCCCATCGCATGTTGATCTGTCGAAAGTCGTCGATGTCGAAGTTGAACAGGGCTAATGGGGTGCATTCAGCCTGGGCCTGCTCAAACTCCTGCTGACCAAAGCGGAAAAACACACTGCGGTTGTAGAGCCCGGTGACAGGGCATTGCATGCTGCGCTGGCGCAACTGCAACTCCCGCATCACCAAATCAGCCATCAGCTGCAACATCACCCGTTGATGGGGATCAAGCACCCGTGGCTTGCGATCGATGGCGCAGAGCGTGCCGAGGTTGAAGCCATCCTCGGTGCGCAGCGGCACTCCGGCGTAAAAACGGATCTTGGGCTCATCCAACACCAGTGGGTTGGTGTTGAAGCGGGCATCGTCGAGGGCATCGGGCACCTCCATCAGCGCCTGCTCAGCGATGGCATGGGCGCAGAAGGCCATGGTGCGCGGTGTCTGCTGCGCCTCCAGACCATGGCGCGCCAGAAACCACTGGCGATCGCGATCCACCAGGGAGACCAGCGCGATCGGCACGCCTAACACCTCTGAGGCCAGCTCCACGATGCGATCGAAGTGGGGATCTTCGGGTGTGTCGAGCACCGCATAGCGCTGCAGAGCCCGCAAACGCTGCTCCTCATTGGCGGGGATCGGATAGTCGGGGTAGGGGGCCATAGCGAGAAGCAGCAGCGACGTGATCAGGCGGGAGCCTTGCCGTTCAGAGGCACGAGGCGAATTTCTCCGTCGTCGAGATGAATGCGGAACTGATCACCGGGCTGCAAATGCAGCTTCTCGGTATACGCACGTCCCACCATCAGGTTGCCGTTGAAGTGCACGTGGGTGTTGAAGCTCAGATGCCGCCCCTGGGCACTGCGGCGCCCCTCCAATCGCCCAGCCTGCCGCGGCAGGTTCACACCTTTGGCCTCCAGCAGCGCCTCGTAGAACTCGGTGAAGCGCAGCCGCTCGCGGCCATCCTCCGAGCGGCTCACATAACCGCAGGCGCGCACCAGTTCAGATCGCGACAAGGATGCAGATGCCTGCAGTTTGGCGAGCAGTTGGTCCCCTTGAAGCATGGCGTTGAACACGAGCGGCCTTGATCTAAAAACAGCCAATCGCGGCGTTATCCAAACGTGGTGCTTCTGCGGCGGCTTTGCTGCAGCAGTGCACCAGGCGCATGCGCTGCAGCAAAGCCAAATCATGGCCCTTCAACACAATCCAGTGACTGAGGCGTTCGCGCGTGGCTTCCGCATCCATCACCACCCAGGCACGGCGGTCATCGAGGCTGAAACACCCCTCTGGGCATAACCAACGGGGACGCGCCAGGCGCATTCCCGCCGGTGGCATGAGCAACACTCTCCAGCGCGACATCACTCGCTGAGCAGGGAGCCGGATGCTGACCAATCCCTCGCGGCCCGGCCGCCATCCAGGCGGATCCGGCGCAGAGTTGCTGCAGGCGCAGAGGGCCAACCAGCCGGCCTTCTCTGATGGAAGCACCGGTCTTCACGCGCGCCATGGCTTCCGCCACCAGCCACTCATGCCTGCACCTGCCTGCACCGGGGGGTGAGCTGGTGGGTGATCTGATCGTGCCCGCCCAGCCGGGTGGACTGGTGATCTTCTGCCATGGCTCGGGCAGCAATCGCTTCAGCCCCCGCAACCGCCAGGTGGCACAGCACCTGCAGGCCAGCGGCCTGGCCACCCTGCTCGTTGATCTCGAAACCAGAGCCGGCAGCAGCAATGGCCGCACCCTGGCCTCCTTGCCGCCACTGCAACGGCGCCTGCTCGCGTTGATCGATTGGACCCATCAGCACCCTGAGCTGCGCAGCCTGCCGCTGGGGCTCTATGGAGCGAGCACCGGCGCCGCGCTCGCCCTGGCAGCAGCAGCCGACCGCCCTGAACGCGTGGCCGCGGTGGTGTCCCGAGGGGGACGCCCCGACCTGGTGTTTCAGCGTCTGGATGAAGTGCGTTGCCCGGTGTTGCTGATCGTGGGCAGCCACGATGTCGACGTGCTGGAGCTCAACGCCTGGGCTGCCGCACAGCTGCAAGTGCGCAATGAACTGGTGGTGATTCCTCAGGCCAGCCATCTGTTTGCTGAAGCCGGGGCCCTCGAGGCCGTGGCGGAGCACAGCAGCCGCTGGTTTCTCGATCAATTCAGCGAGCTCAGCCGCAAGGCAAGCTCAAGCACTGCAGGGCTGGCGTAGCGAAGCAGCGCAAAGTGCTGCGCAATCGCAGACAGACCCCAGCACAAACCTGCACGTTGCCTACTTTTAACGCCCCTATTCTCAAGCTGCTGAGAGATGCAGCAAAGCTGAAGTCTCCCGGCATCGTTTCCACTTTGATTTGCGGAGTTCAGAGATGAATGAGCGTTTTCGCGTGCTCCAGCGCCAGCCCAAACGCATCTCCATCACCCTCAGTTACCACGTGCACGAGGCGCTGCTCACCCGCTCGGAAGAAGAGGGCCGATCGGTGTCCAATCTCTGCGCGTTCTTGCTGGAGGATGCCCTGCGCGACCATCAGCGCAACATGATCCAAGCGCCAGGCACGCAGGCATCCGGCAATGGCAACGGCGCTCATGTGAATGGCCTGCGTCCGCCAGCCCAGAGCGCGCGCGGGGTGAAACCCCACGGCTTCTGATGCCATGCGCCACCCGGCGATCCAACAGCAGCCCGGTGGGGCCAACTGTTCGATCGCTGGGTCTGGCTGCCCTCAGCCCGGATGCAGCGCCGGCGTGAGATGACGCCTCAGCTTGGTGAGCGCATGGCGCTCCAGCCGCTGCACCTGATCCTTGCTGCGCCCCACCAGCCGAGCCACCTCAGCGAAGGAGCGTTGCTTGTCCTCGCCGTAGCGCAACTGAATCACGGTGAGCTCCGGCGTCGAGAGATGCTCCAGCTGACTGTGCATCCAGCGGTAGTCGTCGTTGATGGTGGGTTGATGGCTATCGGTGACCGTGTCGAGCAGGGTCATGTCGCCATCGCTGCCGCTCAGCTGTTGATCGAGCGAGACGGTGTTGCTGCGGTGTTGAATCGCCATCGCATACAGCAAGCGCTCGGGGGTTTCCCCCAGCAGCTCCGCCAACTGCTCCACGCTCAGGGGGTTGGTGCGCAGGCTCTGGATTGAATCGGCGCGATTGGCCAGGCTCACCAGATTCACCGGGATGCGGATGCTGCCGCTGTGCTCCTGCAGATAGCGGTTGATGGACTGGCGGATCCACCAATAGCCGTAGGTGGAGAACTTGTAGCCGCGGGTGGGATCGTATTTCTCCGCAGCCCGCAGCAGGCCCAGATTGCCGGCCTGCACCAGATCCATCGGGTCGTGGGCCAGATGCTTGAGCCGGCGGATGTAGCGCAGCGCCACGGTCACCACCAGGCGCAGATTGGCGGTGACAATGCGCTGGAGAGCGCGGCGGCCCCGCCGTTGCAATGACGGCGATGGATCATCACTTTCCATCCAGTCCTTCACGATCGTGCCCAGGTGGACTTCCTCCTGGGCTGTGAGCAACGGAATCCGGCCAATGCTGCGCAAATAGTCGCCAAAGGCATCACTCATTGAGGCTGAGAATGATGGCGCTCAATCCTCCGGCGATTCACTCCTGACGGACCGTCTGTGAGCAGGGTTGCTCTGTGTTCGAGGCGTCCTGCAGCAGTCGTGTGGGCAGCTCCTGACGCTCCGGACGCCAGGAGCGATAGGGGGATTGCCGCCCAGGCAGGCTCAACACCACCTGCCACAGCTGCCCCTGGCGGGAGCGGAAGAAGCCAGCACAGCTCAGCAGGTAGTAGCGCCAGAAGCGGAAGAATTCAGGGGTGCTATCGCACTCCAGAGACGGCCAGGCGGCCTCGAAGTTCTGCCACCAGGCCAGCAGGGTGCGGTCGTAATCCGCCCCGAAATTCTCCCAGTCCTCGATCAAAAAACGGCCCTCAACCGCTGCCGCCAATTGCCGCGCCGAGGGCAGGCGGCCGCCGGGGAAGATGTAGCGATCAATCCAGGGATCGGTGCGGCGGGTGCTGAGCGCCGAGCCGATCGTATGCAGCAACACCAGCCCTTCGGGATGCAATAAGCGCTGCAATGTGCCGAAGAATCTGCCGTCATTGCGGCGGCCCACATGTTCAAACATGCCCACCGAAGCAATGCGATCAAACTGGCCGGGATCCCGCGCCGGTAGTTGCCGGTAATCGCAGAGTTCCACGCGAATCGGCAGGTGAGACAGCCGCTCCCCGATCCAACTGGCCTGCTGAGACGACACCGTGATCCCCACCACCTCCACGCCGTAATGGCGGCTGGCATAGGCCGCCAGCGATCCCCAGCCGCAGCCCACATCCAACAGACGCATCCCCGGGCGCAGCTCGAGCTTTTCGCAGATCAGCCGCAGCTTGTGATCCTGAGCCGTGGCCAGGTCTTCGGCGCGGCGCCAGTAGCCGCAGCTGTAGGTGAGTTGCGGATCGAGCATCGCCGCATAGACCCGTGGATCGATGTCGTAGTGGCGTCGACCGACCACAAAGGCACGATGCAGGGCCTGGGGATTCATCAGTTGATCGCGCAGGATGCGGCCCAGTTCGGCCCAGCGCGAGCGCAGGCTCAGGGGCCGATTCCCCTCAGCCCGCAGCAGCCGGCAGATCAGTTCATCGAGCTGCTCGCAATCCCAATCGCCGCGCACATAGCCATTGCCCAGGGCCAGCGACCCCTGATGCAACAGGGCGCCATAGAGCCCCGGGTTATGCACCTGCAGGTCCCAGGGCCGTGTGCCGTTGAACCGCACGTCGGCGGCCTGAACGATGGCGGCAAGGCTGGCGGGAACAGGCATGGGTGCAACAGGACTCGCCATACCCAATCGGCGCGGAGTCTGCGCGGCGTCGGGCGCGGTGTATTTGCAGTGGCATCAACCCATGCCCGCCGCGAGAGCGCCTCAGCCCAAACAGCCCTCGCCAGCACTCCGCGCCAACGCATTCCATTGGCCCGTGCCATGGCCATGCTGTGCTTCTACATCAACCGAGCTGGCCGCAACCTCGATCCCGATCAACGCCAGGTGTTGGAGCAGGTCAAGCAACACCGACGCGCCCTGAGCCCTCCAGACCACAGCTCACGCCCGCCGTGTATTTCAGCGCCTCCCAACCGATCAGCGCCCTCAGCGGCCCGGCCGCGATCGAGGCCCTCCAGAGCAGCCCCAAGGGCCTCAACAGTGACGAAGCCTCGCTCCGCCTAGAGCGCTGCGGCGCCAATCGACTCCCCCCCCAGCACAGGCGACCGCTGATCCTGCGGCTGCTGGATCAGTTCACCCACTTCATGGCGCTCCTGCTCTGGGCGGCAGGAGGCATGGCCTTTCTAGCCCGCACACCAGAACTGGGCTGGGCGATCTGGAGCGTGGTGTTGATCAATGCCGTGTTCAGCTTCTGGCAGGACTTTCAGGCCGAGCGCACCCTGGCGGCCCTCACCCGGGTGCTGCCGCGGCAGGTGCGGGTATGGCGTGATGGAGCGCTGCAGGAGCAGCCGGCCGACGATCTGGTTCCCGGCGATCTGATCGAACTGGAGGCGGGGGATCAGGTGCCCGCCGACTGCCGGGTGATCGAAGCGGCGGCGCTCTATCTCAATGCGGCTGTGCTGACTGGTGAATCACTGCCGGTGGCCCGCACGGGGGAGCCGCAACAGCAGCGGCTGCGCACCTCCGAAGCCAGCAACCTGCTGCCGGCGGGCACCACCGTGGCGGCGGGACGCGCTCAGGCCATCGTCTACGCCACCGGCGCCGAGACCGAATTCGGCCAGGTGGCCCACCTCAGCGCGGGCACCGAACGCGCCCCCAGCACCCTCGAGGTGCAGGTGGGTCGAATCGTGCGCACCGTCACCGGCATCGCCGTGACCATGGGCGCCTTTGCCTTTGTGGCCGGCGTGGTGTTGGTGGGGGTGGGGCCGCTGGAGAGCCTGGTGTTCGCCATCGGCATCATCGTGGCCAACGTGCCGGAGGGGTTGCTGCCCACGGTGACGCTGGCCCTGGCCCTGGCGGTGCAGCGCATGGCCCGGGAGCGGGCGCTGGTGCGGCGGCTCTCGGCCGTGGAAACCCTCGGCTGCGTGAGCGTGATCTGCACCGACAAGACGGGCACCCTCACCGCTAATGCCATGGCGCTGCAGAACACCTGGGGCAGTGATGAGCCGTTGCTGCTGCTGGCGGCGAGCCTCTGCTGCAACGCCTCCGAGCAGGTTGGCGATCCCACCGAAACGGCCTTGCTGCAAGGGGCCGAACGGGCGGGGCTGGATCTGGAGCAGGAACGCCGGCGGCATCCGCGCCAACAGGAGCTGCCTTTCGATTCCGAGCGGCGGATGATGAGCGTGCTGGTGCACTGGCAGGGCGATCAGCGCTGGCCAGAGCCCCGCGAATGGATGGTGTGCAGCAAAGGTGCGCCACTGGAGTTGCTGCAGCGCTGCAGCCATTGGCTGCAGGGCGGAACGATCACCCCCCTCAGCTCGGCGGAGCGGCAGGTGGTGAGCTCGGCCAATGATGTGATGGCGCGCCAGGGCTACCGGGTGCTCGCCATCGCCTGCCGTGCGAGCGATCAGCCCCAGCTGGCGGAGCACGATCTGGTGTTGCTGGGTTTGGTGGGTCTATACGACCCACCCAGGCCCGGGGTGAGCCAGGCCATCGCCGCCTGCCACCGGGCCGGCATCAAAGTGACGATGGTGACCGGCGACTACGGCCTCACCGCGGAAGCCATCGCCCGCCAGATCGGCCTGCTGGATGCACCCGCCCATGCCGGCCATGACCCGGTGCGTGTGGTGAGCGGCAGCGATCTCAACCGCCTCAGCGATGCGCAGCTGCGGCAGGTGCTGAAGTTCCGCTCACGGTTGGTGTTCGCCCGCATGGCGCCGGAGCAGAAGCTGCGGCTGGTGCAGGCCTATCGGGCGTTAGGGGAAGTGGTGGCGGTCACCGGTGATGGCGTCAATGACGCACCGGCCCTGCGCGCCGCCGATGTGGGCATCGCCATGGGCCGCAGCGGCACCGATGTAGCCCGCGAAGCCGCCGACATCGTGCTGGTGGACGACAACTTCGCCACCATCGTCTCGGCGGTGCGTCACGGCCGAGGGGTGTACGACAACATCCGCCGTTTCATCCTCTACATCCTGGCCTCCAACGTGGCGGAGGTGGCGCCGTTCATGACGATGCTGCTGCTGCGCATCCCCGCCGCCCTCTCGGTGCTGCAGATCCTGGCGGTGGATTTGGGCACCGATCTGCTGCCGGCCCTGGGCCTTGGAGCCGACCCACCGCTGCCGGATGTGATGAACCGGCCGCCGCGCCGCCGCGATCAACCGCTGCTGGATCGACCGCTGCTGCGCCAGGCCTACCTCTTTCTCGGACTGCTCGAAGGCACGTTGGCGATGCTCGGCTATGCGCTCACATGGTGGAGCCATGGTGTGAACCTGCCCCAGCTGCGCGCCATCGCCCCCGCCCTGCTGCACCACCAGGCCAGCGCCGACCTGGTCGCGATCCAACACCAAGCCGCAGCAATGGCCTTTGGCTCGATCGTCTTTGCCCAGGTGGGCACCGCCCTGGCCTGCCGCGGCGGCGGCCTGGGACTGCGCCCCCGCAACCGGCTGCTGCTGCTTGGCATTGCCACAGAGGTGATCGTTTTTGTGCTGCTGCAGGGCTGGCCGCCGCTGGCCCGCACCTTCCAGATGGCGGCAATCCCATCACAGTTGTGGTGGTGGCTGCTGCTTTGCATCCCGGCGCCACTGCTGGCGGTTCAACTGCGCATCCAGTGGAGGGCCCATCATCATGGTTCGAACAGCGCTCTGGCATGACCGCGTTGAGGCTGGCCAGGCTTTGGCGCGGCAGCTCACCGCCTGGCGGCGCCAGCCAGAAGCCTTGGTGGTGGGCCTGCCCCGGGGCGGCATCGTGGTGGCCGCCGAAGTGGCCCGCAGCCTTGGGCTGCCCCTGGCCAGCTGGGCGGTGCGCAAACTCGCCCATCCCCACGCACCCGAGCTGGCGCTGGGGGCCATCGCACCCGGCGGGGTGCTGATCTGGGAGGAGAGCACCAGCCGGGCCTATGGGCTCGATGCCGCCCTGCGGCAGCAGATTGTGGCCGAACAATCCCGGGAGCTAGAGCGCCGTCAGCGCCTCTATGGCGACCCACCGTTGTCATCCCTGCGCAACCGGCCCCTGCTGCTGGTGGACGACGGCGTGGCCACGGGACTGACGGTGCGCGCCGCACTGCAATCGCTGCGCCAGGCTCAGCCATCCCGGCTGGTGCTGGCGGTGCCGGTGATTGATCGGGGTGTCGCCGCCGCCTTGCGCCCGCAGCTCGATGGGCTGGTGGCCCTGGCGGAGGTGGACGACCTCTGGGCTGTGGGGGCCTGGTATCAACGCTTCGAGCCGGTGAGCGACCGAGAGGTGCTGCGGCTCATGGATGGGTGTAGTGGGGATCGAGCCAGCAGCGCGGCAGCGACTCCCCGGAGGGGAACACCAGATCGGCTTTGAGGAACAGCTCGGGCTCCTGCAGCTCCTCACCGGCATGCAGCCGTCCCTGCAGGTGGTTGGCAAAGGGATCAAACAGCTGCGGCAGGCTCAACACCTCCATCAGTGAGCCGTCCTGACGGGTTCTCAAAAACATGGCGGAGCCTTCTCTGCCCTTGGTTTAGGGAGATTGAGCGGCAGCGGGAGGCCAAAGGGCTGGCGCAGATGCGCAGCATCAGCGGTTGAGGCGCTGCATCTGCCAGGTCACCAGCGTGCCCACAGGGCTCCAGAGCAGATAGGGGATCAACAGCAAGGCCGCCGGTTGAGACGTGGCGGCCACCACCACCGCCAGGGCGACGCCCCACAGCCAACCCGCCAGGCCTACCGCGGTGCCATTGGCCAGGCGCCGGGTGCGGCAGATCAGCCAGGTGTAGCTCTGCACCAACAGCAGCAGCCCCAGATAACCCGCCATCAGCCACCAACTGCCGCTGCGGCTCCAACTGAGCAACGCCGAGGCGTAGAAACAGCCGTAGATCAACAACCAGATCACCGGGATCCAGCCTTCAAAGGTGAGCCAGGCCGGCCGGCGCAGCCGCAAAAACCAGCTGAACTCCTCCTGGCTGGGCATGATCAGCACCACCAGAGCGCCGATCACCAACAGGATCACAAAGGCGGCGGTCATGGCAGCGGCGCGACAGCTCCAGCATGGCCATCCCCCGATGGACGCGGCCGTGATGCGGCCGTGATGCAGCAGAGACCGCAACCGCAGGCGCGATCCATCAGCCTGCAGCTGGTGACACCGCTCACCAAACGCGCAGGTTGCTTCGGCCCTTGAGAAGCCGTTGATCCGAAGCAGCACTGCCAGCGGTTGATCACCAGAAGAACGCTCTTTCAAACACCATGACAACAACGTTTCGTGCGGCCAGGGTGCGCCCCTGGTCGAGGTTCTGTGCATGGATCACCAGCACCAGCAACCGCCTCTACATCGGCTGGTTCGGAGTGCTGATGATTCCCACCTTGCTCACCGCCACCGTGGTGTTCGCGATGGCCTTTGTGGCCGCACCACCGGTGGATGTCGATGGCATCCGCGAGCCGGTGAGCGGTTCACTGCTGGCGGGCAACAACCTGATCAGTGCCGCCGTGGTGCCGAGCTCTAATGCCATCGGCCTGCACTTTTACCCCCTGTGGGAGGCCTCCAGCGTGGAGGAGTGGCTCTACAACGGCGGGCCTTATCAGCTGGTGGTGTTTCACTTCCTGATCGGCATCACCGCCTGGATGGGCCGCCAGTGGGAGCTCTCCTATCGCTTGGGCATGCGCCCCTGGATCGCCGTGGCCTACTCCGCCCCCTGGGCCGCCGCCATGGCGGTGTTCCTGGTGTATCCGCTCGGGCAGGGGTCGTTTGCCGATGGCATGCCCCTGGGCATTGCCGGCACGTTCAATTTCATGTTGGTGCTTCAAGCGGAACACAACGTGCTGATGCACCCGCTGCACATGCTTGCGGTGGCCGGCAGCTTCGGCGGGGCCCTGCTGGCGGCCCTGCACGGCTCACTGGTGTGCAGCAGCCTGGTGCGTGAAACCACGGAACAGGAATCGATCAACCGCGGTTATCTGTTCGGGCAACAACAACCCACCTACAACCTCGTGGCGGCCCACGCCTACATGGGCCGGGTGCTGATGCCCTACGCCACCAGCGACAACAGCCGCAGCGTGCATGCCGTGCTCGCCGCCTGGCCGGTGATCGGCATCTGGTGCTCGGCGTTGGCAGTGGTGAGTTTCGCCTTCAATCTCAACGGCTTCAACTTCAACCACTCGGTGCTCGATCACCAGGGCCGCGTCATCCCCACCTGGGCCGATGTGCTCAACCGCGGCAACCTCGGCCTTGAGGCCATGCATGAGCGCAATGTCCACCAATTCCCCCTTGATTTAGCGGCGGCGCCAGCTGCAGCAACGGCGCCAGGCCCGGGATCAGCTGCACCAGCAGCCATAGGCCAACACCAATCAGCGATCCCAGTCGCGTGAGGGCGCTGCGGCGATCGCCGTTCAGCCACACCAGGCCACTGCCACTGAATAACAGCAGCAGAAACACCCAACTCCGCCTCTGCTCCACCGCCCAATCAGGCCAGAGCAGGGGCACCATCGCCACCGCTGTGATCACACCGCCCTGCAGCAACGCCTGCTGCCAGGTGGCCGCAGCAAACAGCGGGGCATCCGGAGCGCGGGGCGGCCGCTGCATCAACCCCGGTGAGGCCGGGATCGCCTCGAACACCACGGTGCAGGCCGGGTCGATCACCAGATGGAGCACAGCGATATGAACCGGCAGCAGCACCAGCGGCAGCTGCGGGATCAACAGCGGCAGCAGGCTCAGGGCCGCAATCGGCAGATGGATCGCCAGGGTGTAGCCGAGGGCTCGGTGCAAATTGGCCTCGATGCGGCGTCCCAACGCCAACGCCTCCACCAGGGAGGCGAAGTCGTCGTGCAACAACACCAGATCGGCCGCATGCCGGGCCACGGCAGTGCCGCGCCGGCCCATGGCGACACCAATGTCGGCGGCCTTGAGCGCTGGGGCGTCATTCACCCCATCGCCGCTCATCGCCACCACCTCACCGGCAGCCTGCAGGGCCTGCACCAGCTTCAGCTTCTGCTGAGGCATCACCCGGGCAAACACTGAGGTGTGCTCGATGCGATGGGCGAGCTGGCCTGGATCCAACCGCTCCAGCTCCGCTCCGCAGATCGGCTCCCCAGGCGGCAAGCCCGCCTGATCGGCGATCGAGCGCGCGGTGGCCGGTGCATCACCGCTGATCATCACCACCCGCACCCCGGCGGCCTGGGCCCGCGCAATCGCAGCCGGCACCTCCGGACGGATCGGATCCGCCAGGCCGATCAAGCCGACGGGTTCAAACAGGAAATCGTGGGCCTGTGCCGGGAGCGGGTGTGACGCCGTGCCATCCAGCTCTGGATGAACGGGCGCCCCATCCAGGCCACTGGCCACCGCCAGCACCCGCAGTCCATCTCGAGCCAGTTCATCTGCGGCCTGCAGCAACCGCGCTGCGGCGTCGTGTTCGAGGTGGCAAAGCGCCACGATCGCCTCAGGTGCTCCTTTGGCCGCGACATGGCGCACCCCATCAGCGCTCGTCCAGAGCTGGGACACCACGAGCAGATCGGGGCTGAGCGGATACTCCCGCAACAACGGCCAGTCGGGGTGCAGATGCTCGCGGTGCTCCCCCTGGAGACGATCGCTGGCCAACTGCTGAATGGCCACATCCATGGCATCCGCCGGATCGGCACGGCTGGCCAGCACCGCCAGTTCCAGCAGGTGATGCCAGGGTTCAGCCAGGGCCTGCGGCGGGCGCCAGCTACCGGCCTCCGGCCAGGTGAGCAAGGCCTGCACCGCCATGCGGTTCTGGGTGAGCGTGCCGGTTTTGTCGACCGCCAGAACCGTGGTGCTGCCCAGGCTCTCCACCGCAGCGGGCCAGCGGGCCAACACACCGATGCGGCCGAGCCGAAGGGCACCAAGGGCGAGGAAGAGTGCCAACACCACCGGGATCTCATTGGGCAACACCGCCAACGCCAAAGCCAGGGCCGCCAGCAACGCCTCACCCCAGCGGCCGGTCACGGCGCCATGGATCAGCAGCAGGGCTGTGGTGCCGCTGAGAGCAGCGATGGTGAGGTTGCTCGTCAGCCGGCGCGTCTGGCGCTGCAGTCGCGTCAGGGGTGGATGAACCGTGATCAGGCTGGTGGCGATCCGTCCCAGCTCCGTGTCATCCCCGGTGGCCACCACCAGAGCCCGGCCGTGGCCACTCGCGACCAAGGCACCCGCCTGGATCGTCTCGCCAGGGTGTTGATGCAACACCGGTAGCGATTCGCCGCTGATCAGCGACTCATCCAGCCAAAGGCTTGTGGATTCGAGCAACTGCGCATCGGCTGCAACGCGCTCGCCTTCCTCCAGGAGCAGTGCATCACCCACTTGCACCTGCTCAGCGGCGAGATCGAGGATTCGCCCTTGACGCTCCACACGCACAGCCGGCGCGGCGAGCCGGGCCAATTCCTCCAGGGCGCGGCGACTACGGCGCTGCTGCCAGGCATCCAGGGCGCTGATCAAGGCCACGAACAGCAACAGGATCAGCGCCTCGGCGGGCTCGCCGATCCAGAGGTAGAGCAACCCACAGGCCAACAGCAGCAGGTTGGTGGGCTCCAGCACGACCATCGATGCGTCAGGCGTTGATGGGTCTCTCTTCAGCTTGGCGGCATGTGATCGATGCGAAAGGCGCCCCGTATCGGGCGCCTTATCACCGGTTGCGGATGGACACCTTGGCAGTTGGGGTGCCGCCCGGTCGGGTGTCTGTGATTCAAGAATGAACCTTTAGATCAGTCTCCCTTCCGCGTCGGGGTAGGGATCGAAATGGAGCGACGACGCTGAACAGAGATGCTCAGGGCTTGACCTGCTCAGTTGTTCACTCCCCCTGGGTTATGCAGCCCAGGCAAAACACTTCAAGGAACAATCCGTGGCGTATCGCTCTCACCTACGGGATGACACACGCGCTGTGTCATCGAGGACATCTGGACAGAACGTCGAACACTTGCTTTCAATCGCACCTCCGCATGGGGCAGAACTCTGTTGGAGGTGGAGGTCGGGGTGGCTCCCGCTCCTCCCCTCAAGTTCAAGATAAGCGAGCCGCCAGCTCACGTCTGGCCCAAAGCATTCCTCTTTCCGTACTGCTGCAAGCCGGGTCATCACCGCGTCATGTCTGCAGCATCAGCCACCTGATTGAGGAGCGCTCACCTACAGCTGGATGACACGATCTGAGGCCAGCTGGTGGCAGCCCACTTCACGCTTGAGCTCACGGCCCAGGAACTGAATCTATTGCGCAACACCATTCGGGCCCGGCGGATTTATGAGCCCTGCCAGCACACCCTGGCCCGAGGAATCTGGCAACCCTGGATGGAGCCATTGCTGGAGAAACTCAGCCAAGCCGAAGCACAACAAAGAAGTTGAGAGGCTTGGGGATCAGCCCAACCGATTGATGGCCTCCAGGTATCCCCGGCAACTCGGCAAAGGCGGGTAGCCATGGCGCAGCAACACCGCCTGCAGCCGCGCTGTGGCCTGTGGCAACCGGCTGGCGGGGATAGCCGGGAACGCGTGGTGGGCGCTGTGATGGGGCAATCCCCCCAGCCAACCGTTGAGCCAGGCGGGAACGGCAACCGTGCGGG
>JBEDHJ010000063.1:0-5669 GCA_041174205.1 Cyanobacteriota bacterium
CAGGCCCAGGTGAAGGCTCTGATCGGCTTCTACATGGAGAACGCCGCGATTATTCGCCGCGAGCTGAGCGCCGCTGGCCTGCACGTCTACGGCGGAGAGCAAGCGCCCTACGTGTGGATCAAAACCCCTGAAGGCGTGGATTCCTGGGGCTTCTTCGATCTGCTGCTCAGCCAGGCCAACGTGGTGGGTACCCCTGGCAGCGGCTTCGGCGCCGCCGGCGAGGGCTACTTCCGTCTCTCCGCTTTCAACAGCCGCGAGAACGTGCTGGAAGCGATGCGCCGCATTCAGGCAGCTTTGGCTCCGGCGGCCGCTGCGGCCTGAGCCGCTGCCTAAAGTCCGCTGTCGTGATGCCGGAGTTGGACAGGATGCCTCGATCCACCCCCTGCACAGCCGCTTTCACCGCCTCCCAGACGCCAGGCCGTGAAAGCGGCGGCGCCGCCGTGATGGAGAAAGCCCCAGAGCGGGTGCGCAAGCCCTCGCCCCGCTACAAGGTGCTGCTGCACAACGACCCGGTGAACACCATGGAATACGTGGTGGGCACCCTGCGGCAGGTGGTGCCCTCGCTCAGCGAGCAGGACGCGATCGCCGTGATGCTGGAGGCCCACAACACAGGCGTGGGGCTGGTGATCGTGTGCGACATCGAGCCGGCGGAGTTCTATAGCGAAACGCTCAAGGCCAAGGGCCTCACCAGCACGATCGAGCCGGAGAGTTGATGAGCGACGCCACCAGGCCCAGCGTGCGCTGGTGGGGCACATTGCTCTACCCGTGCGCGCTGGTGGCGTTGTTTCTGGGCGGCCAAGTGCTCCTCGACTGGCTTGGCGTTGCAGCCGATCAGCAGGCCTCCCTGGCGGCGTTGCCAGCCGTCGGCGCCTTGCTGATCAGCTTGCCGCTGCGGCTCCGGCGCGCTTGGGCAGAGCCGCATCCCTGGACGCGCCTTGGGGTCCAAGGCCCATGGGCTGCTGTTGGCAAAGCCCTGGTTCGCGGCCTGCTCAAGGCGTTGCTGCTGCTTTTCGTCGTGGCCGCCGGCCTGATGATGGCGGGTCAACTGCGTTGGCAACCGCAGCTCTCGCTCGGCCTGTTGCTCAACAGCGTGGCCCTGGGGTTAGGCGTGGGGTTTGCCGAAGAACTGTTGTTCCGCGGTTGGCTGCTGGGCGAGCTCAGCCTGCTGGTTGGCCGGCAACGGGGGTTATGGCTCCAGGCCGGGCTGTTCAGCCTGGTGCACACCCGCTTCAACCTGCCCCCCTTGCTCCTGGGAGGGCTGCTGGGGGGACTGCTGCTGCTCGGCCTGGCCCTAGGGCTGCAACGGCGAGCCGATGGAGGCCTGCTCTGGGGGGCGATCGGCCTGCACGGCGGCTTGGTGGGGGGATGGTTCGTGTTGCATCAAGGCCTGGTGACGCTCAACCCCGCGGCTCCTGCCTGGCTCATGGGCCCCGACAACCCGATCGGAGGTGCGCTGGGCTGGCTCGGCCTGATTGTGTTGCTGCTGGCGCGCCGGCCTTGGTGGAATGGGGGCGGTCAAGGAGCCCAACCATGACCCGCGCCACCGCATCGCAGCCCCGCCCCTCGAGCCACCCAGAAGCTCGGGTGTGGGTGGTGGACGATGACCGCGAGTTGCTCAGCCTGCTCGAGGAGCGCTGCCGCGGTTGCGGCTGGCAGACCCGCAGCTTTGAAGATGGCAGCGCCCTGGATGCCGCCCTGCATCACGAGATGCCCCATGTGCTGGTGCTGGATCGCCTGCTCCCGGGCCAGAGCGGCACCCATCTCCTGCAGCGCCTGCGCAGCCAGGGGCACCGCTTCCCCGTGCTGATGCTCTCTGCGCTGGGCACGGCAGACGAGCGCATCGAAGGACTGGAAACCGGTGCCGACGATTACCTCGCCAAGCCATTCCTCTGGCGGGAGTTGCAGCTGCGGCTGGAGCGCCTGCTCGACTACCGGCGGGAGCTGACACCGCAACGGCCGCCGGAGCAACGCTTCCGCCTCAACACCCTGCTCTTTGATCCAGCCAAACTGGAACTGGTGGGCCCCATGGGTGTGGCGATCAACCTCAGCCGCGGTGATGCCTCGCTGCTGAGCTTCCTCTGCCTCTCGCCTGGCATCGCCTTCGAGCGTGAACAGCTCTGCCAGGCCACCGGCAGCCTGGTGGATGCCAACAGCAGCCGCAGCGTTGATGTGCGGATCTCCAAGCTGCGCAAGGTGCTGAACACCTGCAAACGCGGCAGCGGCCGCATGATCGAGGCCGTCCGTGGTCGCGGCTATCGGCTGAATGCCGAGGTGCAGTGCGAGCCTCGGGACTGAGCCGCGCGGGCGCGATGGCGGCGAGCGGGCGGCGCTTTCGAGGCTTCAGCAGCCGCGACGGGCTGCTGCTGTTGCTGTGCGTGGCCGGTTCATGGGGCGGTGCGTTCGCCCTGCTCACCCTGGTGGTGCCGCCCCTGCTGCAACCGACCACCACCGAAGCGATCAGTCTCAGCCTGGCGACCCAGGCCACCCAACTGAGGGGGCGCCATGGGCCCCAGCCCAGCCGCTTCAGCGCCGCGAGTGGACGCGAGCTGCGCATCTGGGCCTCGGCGGATCCGCCGCCCTTCAGCAGCGCAGCCAGCGGCAGAGCCGCCACCGAGCTGCAACGGAGCCTCAAGGATCAGGGCATCAGCGGGGAACTGCGCCGCGAACCTCCCAACCAGCAGCATTGGCTGGGCGGCTATTTCCTGGCGGTGACCTCCTCCAGCCCAGACGGGCGGCGGTTGTGGGTTTACGCCAGCCCTGGCACTGCCCTGCCATGGCTGTGGCCGGCGATCCGGGTGGGCAGCCTATTGCTGGGCGGCAGCTGCGGCGTGGCCCTGTTTCTGCAATGGCAGTTGCAACGCCCGATCGCGCGCGTGCTGGAGCGCCTTCCTGCCATTCCCTCCGGCGAGCTGCCACTGGTGCCCGAAGGCGGCATGGCCGCCATGCGTGAGTTGAGCATCCGCATCAACCGGGTGCTGGAGCAGCTCAACCAGCAGCAAGAATCCCGCCGCCGCTTCCTGCAGGGCCTCGCCCACGACTTCGGCAGTCCACTCACCCGCCTGTCGATGCGGCTGGAACGCCTGGAGGATCTTCCGGATGCAGCATCATCTCTGGCCGATGAGCTGCCCCAGCTGCGGGGGGAGATCGATCGACTCATCTCCCTCACCCACCTAC
This sequence comes from Cyanobacteriota bacterium, assembly GCA_041174205.1. Taxonomy (GTDB): domain Bacteria; phylum Cyanobacteriota; class Cyanobacteriia; order PCC-6307; family Cyanobiaceae; genus Vulcanococcus. Next base: position 3,175 of record JBEDHJ010000063.1, read on the forward strand.
TGCAGGAGGCGGCCGGGGACCAACACGAGCCTTTCCGGCCGCGGCTAATCGCCATCGATGAGCTGTGCGAGCGCGTTGTCTCCAGCTATCGCCAGCAAGCGATCACCTTGGCGATGCCGCGCCTGCTGGTGCAGGTCGATCAAACCCTGATCGAACGGGCTTTGCAGAACCTGCTGGATAACGCCATCAGCTACGGCAAACCCCCCATTCGCCTCTCAGGCCATCAACGCAAAACCACCGTGGTGCTGCAGGTGGAGGACGCCGGGCCCGGACTCGGCAGCGCCAACGTGCTGGGCATGCCGCGCATCGCCCCTGCCGATGACCGCGGACAACGCCAACGCTCCGGCTTGGGGCTCACGATCGTGGAGCGCTGCTGCCAACTGCATGGGGGCCGGCTGGCGCTCAACCGCTCCAGCCTTGGGGGCCTGCAGGCCGAACTGCACCTGCCCCTGAACTGAATCAGCGGGTGGCAGTGGCCAGGGCGCGTCGCCCTTCCACCGGCGCATGCAACGCCTCCTCCAGGGGAGCCGTTCCAAAGTCGCGCTCGAGCAGATCCATCACGGTGCGACCGAAATCGCCTGGGTTGCGCTCGAATGCCTCCAGGCAGATGCGGCCGAAGGTGCTGCCCATGGGCTCGGGGTTCCAGAGCAGCTGGCGAGCGGTCCAGGGGAGCATGCTCATCGGGTTGTAGCCGGGTTTAATCAAGCCCTGGTCGAAGCCGTACTGCTCCAGGTGGGTGTGGGGCTGCAGGCCGATGAAAAAGATCGCCGGCTCCACCTTGTCGGCCCCGAAGATGCGCTCGAGCTCGCGGTGATACGCCACGGTCTGGCGAATCGTCTCGGGGCGCTCGTCGATCACGTTGAAGGAGTAGTTGACCGACACGTGCTCGCGGAAACCAGCCCGGGCCAGCAGACGGCAGTTTTCGAGCACGGTGCGCAGGTTGTAGCCCATGCGCATCTTGCGCACGAGCTCCTGGGAGCCGGAGGTGATGCCGATCTCGAAGTAATCCATCCCCGTCGCCACCATCAGCTCCGCCAACTCGGCGTCGAGGTTGTCGGCGCGGATGTAGGCCGCCCAGCGGATATCGCTCCATCCCTGGGCCTGGATCGCACGCAAGAGCTCCTTGGCGTCCTCGATGTAGCGCCGGGCCGGGATGAACTGCGCGTCGGTGAACCAGAAGCCACGCACACCCTTGGCATAGAGCTGGCGCATTTCAGCGATCACCTCCTCCACGGGGTTCACGCGCACCGCCTTGCCTTCCACAACGGTGTAGACGCAGTAGCAGCAGTTGTGGGGGCAACCGCGTTTGGTCTGCACGCCCACGTAGAAGTCGCCGCCGTCGAGATACCAATCGAGCTGCGGCCAAATCGAGGCGATGTAGGCGTAGTTGCAGGCGGTCTTCTCCATCCCCGCCGGCTGCTCGTGGATCAGACCGGGCCGGGGGGGCTCGCCGGCGATGAAACAACGTTCTGAAGCGAGTGATTCGCCGCGGATCAACTTCTCCAGCAGCGGCTCACCCTCACCCACAGAAACCACGGTGCCTCGGGGGAGCCGGCGGCCCAGCTGTTCGTAGAACACGCTCACCGCGCCACCGCCCAACACCGCCCGGGCTGCCGGCTCAAAGCGCCGCGCCGCCCTCAGGCCACGGCGCACCAGGCGCAAATTGCGCCAGAGCTCGCCATAAAACGAGCCCATCAGGCGCAGGCCGCCGATCGCCCCTCGAAGGCGCTTGAGCGGATTACGTGCGTAGAAGACCTCGAAGGAGTTCTGCAGCGGATTGCCGCCGCGTCCATCCACCGGGGCATAAATCTGAATGTCGCGCCAGGAGAACACCAGCAGGGTGGGGCGGAAGGCCGCCACCTGCTCAAGCAACACGGCCTCTACATCCAGCAGCGGCACCGCCGCCAGATCCAGGATCCGCTGCTCCAGCTGAGGAAACTGTTTATGGATGTGATCGGCCAGATACACCGGGCCGATCGGGAAAATGGGATTGCAGGGCAGGCGCACGAGCAGCACCCGCTGAGCCTCGGGGGAGGGGTGTCTCACTGTGCGTCAACGGTGGGGCGCGTTGGCCTAAGCCGAGGCGGACGCTAACAAGCGAGCCGTGCTCTCGACGCGCTGGCGAAGGCGCGCCGGAAGCCATGGCCACCAGGCGCGATGCACACAGGTTCGGGGCTGCAGACGCCAACCCTGCAAGGCCAGATGCTCCTGCAGGGCCAACGGCCCCGGCTGGGGATACGCCGGGTTGATCACATCAGCCGTATCGATGCCTCCGAGATCGTTGATGCCCGCCTCGAGGGCTGCTCCAAGCTGCTGAACAGGCCAAAGGTTGGGCGGCATCTGCAGATGCACCTCCGCCGGCAACAGCTCACGGGCCATCGCGATGGTGGCGAGCAGATCGTCTTGCTCGGATGGCGTGAGCGGCAGGGCCTGCAAGCCATCGGGCCGCCAAGGCTGCAGGATCACTTCTTGCAGATGGCCGCGGCGCTGCTGCA
>JBEDHJ010000064.1:0-2714 GCA_041174205.1 Cyanobacteriota bacterium
ATGACGACGCGCCTTGAAGCTGGGCAGCAAGCCGGCAATGGGGCGCAGCTTGCTGCGGCGACGTTTGTGGCTGCGCACCCCCAGCAGGATGTCGTAGATGAAGTTGGTGAGATCACCCTTACTTTCGAACAGGCCAAGCCGTTGCGGCGAGCCTTTGGCATCCAGGATTGGCTTGGTTGATTCATAGGCCGGTTTGTATTCAAACCAGGGAATCGATGGCCAGAGGTGATGAACCAAGTGATAGTTCTGGCCCATGATCAGCCAGTTCATCAGCCTGCCGGGATAAATGCGGGCGTTATGCCAGCGGTTGCGGGAGAGAAATGGCCTATGGGGGAGGTAGTCAAAGAACAGCCCCAGCGTCACACCCACCATCAGCGCCGGAGCGAACCAGCAGTTAAAGATGAAATCAATGAAGCCAAACTTGATACCAGCCAGCACAATCGCAATGAAAATGCCGCGAGCGATACCCCACTCCAGCAGCTCATAACGACGCCAGAGCCTGCGCTGGAAGAAGAAATATTCGTGATAGAAGAACCGGGGTGCGATCAGCCAGAGCGGCCCGAATGTGCTGACGATGTGATCGGGATCGTTCTTCGGGTCGTTCACATGGGCGTGGTGCTGGAGATGCACCCGTGTGAACACCGGGAAGCTGAAGCCCAGCAGCAGCGCCGCACCATGCCCCATGAACGCGTTCCAGAAACGGTTGGGGTGGGCCGCGTTATGGCAGGCGTCGTGAATGACGGTGCCCTCGAGATGGAGGGCCAGAAAACCGGTGGCAAGCAGCGGCAGCAGCGGCCAGCTCCAGAGGAACCAACCGGAAATCGTGATGGCCGCCAGGACATAGCCGCCCAGGAAGAGCGCCACCGTGGGATTCCAGGGCTCTGGGGGATCGAGATACTCCCGGGGAACGGCGCTCACCGAGGCCCGCAGCTCCCGGGAGGCGCCCTCCATCTCCGGTGACTGAACCAGAGCTTGCGTCATTCCCCGGGATGCACCGCCTGACATCGATGCACCACCTTAGGGAGAGGAAGCCTTCGACCCGATGCCCACCGGGGGACTTGAACCCCCACAGCCGAAGCCACTGGAACCTAAACCCAGCGCGTCTACCAATTCCGCCAGGTGGGCATGGCGCGACTGTAGTGATCGGCCAAGAATGGGGTCAATGTTTTGACGACCCATGGTTGCCAGCCTGAGTGGAAGCCTCGCCCTGGTGGTCGGGTTGGCGGTGATGCTGCTGCCGTTGATGGCCAGCGAACTGTCCCGACCCCGCGACGCCATGTGGGGGGCCGTGGTCTTGCTGCTGGGGCTCACCCTGGTGACCAGCGCTGATCGGCTCACCGGCTCACCGATGCTGGCGGTGCTTTGCGGCGGGCTGCTGATCGGCCGGCTGGGCGTGGAAGTGCTGCAGCTGCGCTGGCGGGTGCTCACCCCGGAAGAACAGCAGCGGCTGCTGTCGTTGGAGCGCTGGCAGACCAGCCTCAGCGAGCTTCTCGTCACCCTGAGCCGAGGCATCGCGGTGGTCACGGCTGCAGCGGGCACTGTGATGGCCGCAATCCAGCGGGGCGGCGGCAGCAAGCCCAGCAGCGGCAAACGCTGGGTGCGGGCTGAGAACCCCGCGGAACCCGCGATCGAACCGAGGGCCGTGGCCCCAGAACCCACCACAGTGGTGAGCTCCTTCGCCGAAATCGATCAGCTGCTCCAGGCGGCCGTCAGCCAAGCGGGATAATCGGCCCTTGCTGCTCCAGGCGCCGTGACCGCCAGCTCTGCGCCCGCGACCTCCTACAAAGACACCCTCAACCTGCTGCAAACGCCCTTCTCGATGCGGGCGAACGCGAAGGTGCGGGAACCGGAGATCCAAGCGTTCTGGGCAGAGCTGCAGCTTTATGAGCGTCTAAGCCAGCAGAACCCCGGCGAGAGTTTCACCCTCCACGACGGCCCCCCCTATGCCAACGGGGCCCTGCATGTGGGGCACGCCCTCAACAAGATCCTCAAGGACATCATCAATAAAACGGCCCTGCTGCAGGGCAAGCGGGCGCGGTTCATCCCTGGCTGGGACTGCCACGGTCTGCCGATCGAGCTGAAGGTGCTGCAGGGCCTCAAGAGCAGCGAACGGGCCGAGCTGACCCCGGTGAGCCTGCGCCAGAAAGCCCATGCCTATGCCCTGGAGCAGGTGGAAGGCCAGAAGGCCGGCTTCCGCCGTTGGGGCATCTGGGCCGATTGGGATCAGCCCTACCTCACCCTCCAGAAGAGCTACGAGGCCGCCCAGATCGGTGTGTTCGGGGCGATGGTGCTGGCGGGGCACATCTACCGGGGCCTCAAGCCGGTGCACTGGAGCCCCAGCTCCCGCACTGCCTTAGCGGAGGCCGAACTCGAATACCCCGACGGCCACACCTCCCCCAGCGTGTATGCCGCCTTCCCGGCTGTGGAGCTGCCGGCGGCCCTGGCCGAGCAACTGAATGCAGCCGGCCTGTGCGCCGAGGCCGCCACCGCCGCCGGCGGCCTGGCCGTGGCCATCTGGACCACCACCCCCTGGACCCTGCCGGCCAACCTGGCGGTGTCGGTGAACGAACGACTCGACTACGCCATCTGTGCCGTGGCGCCTCACGGCGACAACGCCGCTCCGGCCGTGAGCCATCTGGTGGTGGCCGCCGAGCTGCGCGAAAGCCTGGAAACCTGCCTGGGCCTCACGCTCACGCCTCTGCTGAGCGTGAAGG
>JBEDHJ010000065.1:0-15850 GCA_041174205.1 Cyanobacteriota bacterium
AGCCTGGCCCCGGTGCCATCCCCCCCCTGGCTGCTGCGCTGGCAGGGCCTGCTTTCAAGCGGCGCCGAGGGCCCCCTGGCCTCACGCCTCAGCCTGCTGGCGGGCCTGGTGCTCTGCGCCCTGATGGCCGGGCTGCCGCTGGTGACCCGCGGCGGGCTGAGCCTGCTGATCCTGGCGGCCGGGTTGCTGTGGCTGCTCTGGGCGTTGATCACGCCCGCCGGCCGCATCGGCGGCATCAGCGGCTGGCTGCTGCTGATGTTGGGCATCGCCGTCTTGGCCACCGGCTTCTCGCCGGTGCCGGTGGCGGCCTTCAAGGGCCTGCTCAAGCTCACCAGCTATCTGGGGGTTTACGCCCTGATGCGGCAGCTGCTGGCTGTGGCCCCGCAATGGTGGAACCGGATCGTGGCGGCTCTGATCGGCGGCGAGCTGGTGAGTGCCGTGATCGCCATCCGCCAGCTCTATGGCGACACCTCCGAGCTGGCCCGCTGGGCCGATCCCAACTCCGTGGCCGATGGCACGATCCGCGTCTACGGCCCGCTCGAGAACCCCAACCTGCTGGCGGGCTATCTGATCCCGATCCTGCCGATCGCTCTGGTGGCGTTGCTGCGCTGGCGCAGCTGGCCGCAGCGGCTGTTTGCCGCGGCAGGCCTTGTGCTCGGCACCGCAGCCCTGTTCCTCAGCTACAGCCGTGGCGGCTGGCTGGGGATGGTGGGCGCCCTGGGCGGCGTGATCCTGCTGCTGGTGCTGCGGCAGACCCGCCACTGGCCCACCCTCTGGCGCCGCCTGTTCCCGCTGCTGCTGATCAGCGCCGCCGTGGCTGTGTTGGTGGTGGCGGTGACACAGATCGAACCGCTGCGCATCCGTGCCATGAGCCTGCTGGCCGGCCGCCAGGACAGCTCCAACAACTTCCGCATCAACGTGTGGCTGGCGGCGATCGACATGATCCAGGAGCGCCCCTGGCTCGGCATTGGCCCGGGCAACAGCGCCTTCAACCTGATCTACCCGCTCTATCAGCAGCCCAAGTTCAATGCGCTCAGCGCCTATTCGGTGCCGCTTGAGTTGCTGGTGGAAGGGGGCATCCCCAACCTGCTGGCTGGGTTGGGCCTACTGGCCGCCTCAATCCGAGCCGGCTGGGCCCAGCTGAAGGGCGAATCGAGCTGGGCGCTGCCGGCCCTGGCCTCCCTGGCTGCGATCGCCGGACTCTGCGTGCAGGGCGCCACCGACACCATCTTTTTCCGGCCCGAGGTGCAGCTCATCGGCTGGTTCTGCCTGGCCACCCTCAGCGTGAGCCGGCCGGGCCAGAGCAGCACGGATGCCTGACTCCCAGCGCCGGCTGATCGCCGGCTTCGATGCTGGCCAGACCCACACCAGCTGCAGGCTGGCCTGGCTGCTGGAGGGCGGCGGCTGGCAGCAGCTCAGCGAAGGCCAAGGCAGTGGCGTCAGCCATCTAGCCGCCGCAGCGGGCCCCGAGCGCTTTCAGGCCGCGCTGACCAGCAGCCTGGAACGTGCCCTCGAAGCAGCCGGGCTGCCCGCACCTCAACCGCTGGTGGCAGCCGGGATCGGCGCGAGTGGCATCGAACAAGGCAGCGCCGTTCAGCAGCAGGGCCTGGCCCTGGCTGCGGCCTGCCTCGGCCTTGAGCCAAGGCGGCTGGTGGTGGTGGGGGATGAACGCACCGCCCTGGCGGGTGCCTTCAGCGGCGGCCCCGGCATCTTGGTGATCAGCGGCACCGGCTGCATCGCCGTGGGCCGGGATGGCCGCGGCCAGGAGCACCGCTGCGGCGGCTGGGGCTGGCTACTGGATGGCGCCGGATCAGCCATGGACATCGGCCGAGATGGCCTGGCCTTGAGCGTGCAGATGGCCGATGGTCGCCTGGCGGACGGCACGCTGCGCCAGGCCCTCTGGGAAGCCCTCGGCGCCGATTCCGCCCAGGCGGTGAAGGCAGCTGTGGTGGATCCAGGCTTCGGGCCAGCCGGTTTCGCCCGGCTGGCACCGGTGCTCAACAGCCTGGCCCTCAGCGGCGAACCCCAGGCCCAGGCGGTGATCCAGCGCTCTGCCGAAGCCTTAGCGGCGATGGTGTGCAGCACCGCTCGGCAGCTGGAGCTGGCGCAGCCGCAGGTCTGCGGCGTTGGCGGTGCCCTACGTCATCTCGGCAGCCTGCGCAGCGGCTTTGCAGCAGCCCTGCAGGAGGCATGCCCCGAGGCCAAGCTGGTGGAGCCAGCGGGAGATGCCTGTGAGGGGGCGCTCAGCCTGGCGGCTCAGGCGGCGTTGAGGTGCTGATCGGCGAGCTGGGCCAGATGCTGGCTCCAGTGATCCACATCGCCCTGATCCGCCGCTTCCACCATCACCCGCAACAGCGGTTCGGTGCCGCTGGCCCGCACCAGAACACGGCCGCATCCGGCCATAGCGGTTTCCGCAGCCTGCACCGCCTGGAGTAACGGCTCGCAGGCCTCCCAGCCGGTGCGGCGGCCCTTATCGGGCACCGTCACATTCACCAACTTCTGGGGATAGGGCTGGAAACTGCGATCCATCCAGTCCGCCAGGGAGCCGCCCCGTGCCTGGATCAGGGTGGCCACCTGCAGCGCTGTGAGCAGCCCATCACCGCTCATGCCATGGCGCGCCGAGAGGATGTGGCCCGACTGCTCACCGCCCAGGGCTGCACCGAGCTCCTCCATGGCGGCGTGCACGTATTGATCGCCCACGGCCGTGCGCTCCAGCACCCCGCCAGCGGCTTGCCAGGCCCGCTCGAAGCCCAGGTTGCTCATCACCGTGGCCACGATGCGGTTGTCTGGGAGCGATCCCTCGGCCATGAGGGCCTGGCCCCAGAGGTAGAGGATCTGATCGCCGTCCACCACCCGGCCGCGGCCATCCACCGCCAACATCCGGTCGGCATCGCCATCAAAGGCGAAGCCCATCGCTGCTCCCTGCTCGAGCACCGCTGCCCGCAGCGGCTCTAGGTGGGTGCTGCCGCAACCCTGGTTGATGCGGCTGCCATCAGGCTGGCCGTGCAGCACGGTGAGATCAGCGCCAAGAGCCCGAAACACGGCCTCGCCGCAGCTGCTAGCCGATCCCCAGCAGAGATCGAGCACAATCCGGCATCCATCCAAACGCGCGCCAGCCACGCTCTCGAGCAGGCGCTGCTGGTAGGCCTCTAAGAGATCGGGACGGCGCTCCAGACGCCCCTCACCGCTGAAGCCAGCCTGACCCTCGGCAGAGGCGCCATGCAGACCAGCCTCGATCGCCACCTGCTGCTCCTTGCCCAGCTTGGCGCCGCAAGCGCCGAACACCTTGATGCCGTTGTCGCGTGGGGGGTTGTGGCTGGCGGACACCATCAGGCCGCCGCTAGCCCCAAGGGCACGGATCGCTCCCGGCACCGCCGGGGTGGGGCAGAGACCGATCTCGAGCACATCGCGGCCGGCGGCCGTGAGACCTGCCGCCAGGGCCGCCACCAACATCGGCCCGCTGCTGCGGGAATCGGTGCCCAGCAGGATCGGCCCGCCCGCTGGCAACACCCGACCACACCAGTAGCCCAGCTGCAACGCCAAAGCCGGGGTGATCAGCGTGCCGACGCGGCCGCGGATGCCATCGGTGCCAAAGGCGGCCGTGCCCTGGGGCAGGGGAGCACCGAGCGGGAACTCAGCCAGCGAGACCACAGCCGACTCGGCCATCACAACAACGCACCAGTGGCGGCCTGCAGGCTAGATGGCGTGGTCAGCGGCTTCAGCGCCAGCGCCTCGGCCACCAGGCCCAGGCAAGCAGCTCCAGCACTGCCCAGAGCAGCACCACTCCCACCACCCAGCCCGGCAATAGGCGCAGCGGCCATTGCGCCCGCAGCAGCAGCAACACACCTGCCAGCGCCCACACCTGCAACAGGCGCCGGCGCTGACGCCAACCCGGCTGCAGCGTGAGGCTCGGGGGCAGTGGCGGCAAGCGCAGCGGCCCCATACCCAGGGGTGCAGATCTCCCCAGAATGCCAACACCTGTTCCGCCCCGGTGCCCCAGCTGCGCCCATCCGCAACCCTGCTGATCGGGGCCACCTGCCTGGGCAGCGGCATCGCCCTGGCTGCAGGCCGGCAACTGCTCCTGCAACTGGCCCCGCCCCTGAACCCCAGCAGCAGCACAGCGCAATTGCTCTCCGCCCGACGTTTGAGCATCGATCCGCAGCGCCGGCGTGATGCCGCGCTGTTGCTCAGCGCGCAACCGGATCGGCCTGCCGCCGAACGCCGCCGCCTCCTACAGGGCCAGGGATGGGGCCCCTCCATCCTGGCGGCCGCGACCCTGAAGCTTGCGGCCCAGAGTGCGGCCGCCAGCGGACACCCTCAGGAAGCCCAGGCGCTCTGGCAGGAGCTGCTGCAGCGCTTTCCCGATGCACCAGCCAGCGCCGATGCGCTCTACGCGCTGGGCACGGCCCAACCGGAGCGGCGGCGCGAGCTGCTGCAACGCTTTCCCGCCCATCCCGCCGCCCTAGCGGCAGCCTTAGAAGCCGGAAACAGCCTGCACCTCGCCCGCTGGGGGGCCCGCTGGCCTGGGGCCGAACCGCTGCTGCTCGCCCGCTGCAAGGCACAGCCGTCCAGGCTCGACAGCGCACAACGCCAACAGCTCACGGCGGCCCTGCTCCAGCTCGGCCAGCTGCAGCCGGCTCTGCAGTGCCTGGGGAGCACCCCCACAACACCCGCTCTGGAGCTCAGCCTGGGCCGCAGCCTGCTGCGGGGCAGCGAAGGGGAGCGCTCCCAGGGCGAGCGACGCCTGCTGGACCTGGCCCAACAATCTCCCAGCAGCAACGAAGCCCTTGATGCCATTGCCCTGCTCGCTGAGGAGCCGGGCGCACACGCCCTGCAGCTCCTGTCGCAACTGCCCGCCTCCCTGAAAGAGAGCGCCGCTGTGCAGGCACGCCTGGCCGAGGAGGGTCTGATCCCCTGGCAGACCGTGCTGCAGCGCTGGCCCCAGGCCCCCGCCAGCTGGGAGCTGCAGTGGCAACTGAGCCGCAAGGCCCTGCTGCAACGCCAATGGCAACAGGCCGCCGCGGTGCTCGGGGGGATCAGCAGCGCAAGGCTGCCGGCCCCCCTGGCCGCCCGTCAGTTGTTCTGGCAGGGCTATGCAGCCGAGCAGCTCGGACAAACCGAGCAGGCACGGCGCCATTGGCAGGCCGTGCTGCAGGTTCAGCCGGTGGGCTACTACAGCTGGCGGGCGCTGGTGCGCCTCGGCAGCCCGCTGCTGTCTCAGCCCAGCCCGAAACTGCAGCCCAAGCCGCCGGAGCTCCCCTGGCAGCCACTGACCAGCGGCAGCCCGATGCTGGATGAGCTCTGGCGCACCGGCCAACAGCTGGAGGCCTGGGAAAGCTGGCGCCACCTGCAAAGGGGCCAACCACCCCAGGGCCCCGAGCAGCTGCTCGTGGAGGGCCGGCTGCGCACGGGCATCGGAGACGACTGGCTCGGACTGGGGCAGCTGGAGCAGGCCGGCCTGCGCCTGCCACAGGCCGGCTGCAAGCAGCAATGGCAACGGGAACAGCAACAGCATCCGCGCCGTTTCCAGGCCGAGCTTGAAGCGGCTGCCGCTGAGGCTCAGATCGACCCCCAGTTGCTCTGGGGCGTCGCCCGGCAGGAATCGCGCTTCAGCGCTGCGGTGGCCTCGCCGGTGGGGGCCATCGGCCTGCTGCAGCTGATGCCCGACACCGCCGCCGAGGTGGCCGGCCAAACCGTGACCCGCCAGACCCTGGAGGATCCCGGCGTCAACAGTCGCTTGGGCGCCCGCTACCTGCAGCAGCTCCTGAAGCAGTGGCAGGGCAACTCCTTCCTCAGCGTGGCCAGCTACAACGCCGGGGCAGGCGCCGTGGCCAGCTGGCTGAATCCTGCAGCCCCCGATCCCAAGCGCGAGCCCGAACTCTGGACCGAGGCCATTCCCTACCCAGAGACGCGGCTCTACGTGAAGAAGGTGCTGGGCAACCGCTGGAGCTATGCACTACTCAACCTGCCTCCAGAGGCGATCTGCGGCAGCGGCGCCTAACCGAGCAACCCTGCCGCGCGGCTATGCAGCCAGAAGCCGATACCGATCCCAAGCAACACCCACAGGCTGAGGCCAAAGGCGCTGAGCAATGGGGCCGGAGCCACCCGCAGACGGCTGAGATCGAGGCGCGCCAGCAGCACCGCAGCTGCCAAGGCCAGCACCTCAGTCAGCACCGCCAGATGCAGCAGGTAGAGGCCGCCGGTGATCACGATCAAGAGGGTCACGACCAGGGTGAGCGCCTTGCTGGCCGCCATCAGTTCGGAGAGCTCGCGCAGCAAGACATCGGGCATGGCGCAGAGCACCACCACCACCAGCGCCTGCAGACACTGCAAGGGCCAGAACAACGGCCCGGCCAGCTGCGTCTGCCATGGGCTTTCCGCCTGACTGGCCAGGACGGGGGCCACATCTGCCCAGTGCAGGCCCATGTAGCCGCTCACCAGCAGCAGCACCAGCAACATCGGTGCCCGCACGGGCAGCAGCAGCAGACCAAGCACAGCGTTCACAGCGATGGTTCCAACACCAGGGCGATGGCCTCAAACGGGCAGGTGGGTATGCATTGTTCGCACACCAGGCAGCGTTGCGCGTCGAACTGCAGCTGCCAAGTGGGTGCGCTGCATCGCAGAGCCCCGCTCGGGCAGACGCTGCTGCACAGCCCGCAGTCCACACAGCGCTGTGGATCGACATGGATCTGGCCAGAGGCACGATTGATCCCTAGACCCTGGGCTTCCAGCCATTGCTCGGCCGCGGCCAGATCGTCGATGTCGCCGGAGAGCTCCACCACCATGGTGCCGCTCTGATTGGGCGCGATCTGGGCCCGCAGGATCTTGGCGGCGATATCGAACTCCACCGCCAGGCGGTAGGCGATCGGCTGATGCACCGCCTCGCGGGGGAAGTGCAGGGTGATGCGGCGCTTCACGCTCCGGTTCCCGCTGCCGACAAGCGTAACGAGCACGCCGCTGCTGGCAGATTGTGGGCCGATGTTCAGCCTCACACCGTGAGCGCACCACCACCTGAGTCCGCCGGCAACACAGCTGGGCAGCAGCTGCTAGGACGACGCGCCCGCATGCTGCTCGCAGCACTGGCAGCCGCCCTGGCCCTGGCGCTGTTCCTATTGCGTGGGGGACTGCAACCGGCGGCACCACTGGAAAAGCTGGCGCGGCAGTCCCTGGATCTCTCGGTGGCTCTGGGCGATGGTCGGCCCACCCTGGTGGAGTTCTATGCCGACTGGTGCGAAGCGTGCCAGGCCATGGCACCAGCGATGGAGACGATCGAACAGCAACACCACGGCGAGCTCGACGTGGTGTTGCTCAATGTGGACAACCCACGCTGGCAACCGGAGGTCGATCGCTACGACGTGAACGGCATCCCTCAGCTCGAGTTGTTCAACGCCTCCGGTGAGGCGATCGGCCGCGCCCTTGGCGCGCGCAGCAGGCCAGAGCTCGAAGCCCTCACAACTGCCCTAATCGCCGAAACGCCGCTGCCGCAACTGGCGGGCCTGGCCAGCCAGAGCAGCCTGCAGCCCACCCTGGCCGCAACGCCGATGGCCGGTCCGCGCAGCCACAGCTGATTCCGTCAACCCCTCCTACCCTGCAGCCGCCAGGCGCCACGCCCCATGAACCGCTTCCGGGTTGAGCTGATCGCCGCCACACCCAACCCGCAGCAGTGCATCTACGCCGCGATGCACCAGGACTACAGCGAAGGCTTCGTGGCCGCCGATCGCGCCGAATGGCCGGATGAAACCAGAGCCGGCGAGATCTGCGTGAAGCGCCTGCTATCCGGTGAACGCGGCCATTACGGTCCGCTGGAGCATGCCCAGATCGTGCTCAACGTGGGCTGGTTCCCCCATTCGGTGATGCAACAGGCCCGCACCCATCGGGTGGGGGTGAGCTTCGATGTGCAATCGATGCGCTACACGGGCGATCGCATCTGCAGAGCCGCCAATGGCGAACTCGAGCTCGAGGAGGTGTTCTACCTACGCCCGGAAGGCCCCTACAGCGATCGCCAGGGCAAGAAATACGCCTACACCGCCGAGGAGCGCAGCAAGGATCTCGAGCTCTGCCGCCTGGCCGCCGAGCGCTACCGCGACATGCTGGCCGCCGGTTTTGCCGAGGAGCACGCCCGCGGCATCCTCCCCTTCGACTACCGGCAGCACTTCGTGGTGAGCTTCTCGCTGCGGGCCTTCCTGCACTTCATGGACCTGCGGGCGAAGCTCGATGCCCAGGAGGAAATCCGGGTGTTATGCGATCTGATGTGGCCCCACATGCAGACCTGGGCGCCCGAGATCGCCGCCTGGTACGAGAAGAGCCGCCTGCACAAAGCCAGGCTGGCGCCCTAGCGCTCAGACCTTGGCGAGGGTGACCCGCTCGGGCTGGTGCTGGTACTTACCGGCGCGGTCTTGGTAGGTGGTTTCACAGGGATCGCCTTCGAAGAAGAGCAGCTGGCAGATGCCTTCGTTGGCGTAGATGCGGCAATCGGCTCCCGAGGAGTTGCTGAACTCAAGGGTGAGGTGCCCTTCCCAGCTGGCTTCCGCCGGCGTGGTGTTCACGATGATTCCCAGGCGGGCGTAGGTGCTCTTGCCGAGGCAGATCACCGTGATGTTGGCTGGCACCTTCATCCTCTCGAGCGCTACACCCAGCCCATAGGAATGGGCAGGAAGAATGAAGTAGTCGCCGTCGTCGTCGCGGTGCAGGGGCGCCGGCTCGAGGTTGGCCGGATTGAACCGCTTGGGGTTCATCACCGTGCCCGGCACATGCTTAAAGATCAGAAATTCCTGAGGCGAGAGGCGCAGGTCGTAGCCGTAGGACGAACAGCCGAAGCTGAGCACCGGCTGGGCACCGTTATCCGGATCGAGGTGGCGCACCAGCTTGGGCTGGAAGGGCTCGAGCATGCCGGCTGCGGCCTGCTCATTGATCCAGCGGTCGTTCTTGAGCATCAGAAACCTCGGCGCAGCTGGGTGACCTGATCTGCCATCGCCAGCAGGGCGCTGGGCATGGCGGGCCCCGTCAGGATCACATCCAGATGGGAGGGGCGCTGCTCGAGGGCGGTCACCACCTCAAGCTCCTCCAGGTAGCCGAGCTCCACCGCGAGACCGAGCTCATCAAGCACCAGCTGATCCAACTGGCCAGCGAGCATCTGCTCACGGGTGTAGGCCCAGACCTCGCGCACGGCCTGCTGCTCGAGGGCTGCACCGCCGTCTTGATCGGCCGCAGCTGGCTCGGCCAGACAGCTGGCCACAGCTGGCCGCAGCCATTGCAGGCGGCCGCAAAGCCACACGCTGCGCTCCAGGCCCTGATCGACGCCGCCTTTGAGGAACTGACTGATCAACACTCGGCTGCCCAGGCCGGCGCTACGCAGCGCCTGGCTGAACACGCCGCTGAAACTGCCGCGGAAGGGGGCGGTGTGCACCTGCAGCAGCCCCTCCTGCTGAGCCACCAGACGCAAACTGCGGCCGCTGGCACTGGGCACCGCGCTGAGGGGCCGACCGGCCGCAGCCCGGTGGCCAGGGCGGGACGAACCGCTGGAGCCACCACTCGAGCCGCCGTTGGGATGCGCTGCAATGCTCGCCGTCATCTCCGCTCTGGCCGCCGCTCAGGAACCTGAATGTAGCGGCGTCAAGCCGCCCGGCAAGCATCCACCACTACCTGTAGTGCAAACACGCGTACCATCGCGGCAACGCCATCGCGCCCATCCCGATGCCTGAAGCCACCGCTGGCCATGCTGGCCGCACCGATGGCCGCACCAGCAGCGAGCTGCGGCCCACCCGCTTCAGCTGGGATCCGATGGGCTTCGCTCTCAGCTCGGTGACGGTGAACACCGGCCGCACGGCGGTGATCTGCAGTGTGTGCCTGGAGGAGAGCGTGCCGAAATGGCGCCAGGGCTCCGGCAAGGGCTGGCTCAGCGCCGACTACCGCTTGCTGCCGGCCAGCACTCCCAGCCGCCAACCCAGAGAGCTGATGAAACTCTCCGGGCGCACCCAGGAAATCCAACGCCTGATCGCCCGCAGCCTGAGGGCCTGCCTGGACCTTGAAGCTCTGGGGGAGCGCAGTCTGCACATCGATTGCGACGTGCTGCAGGCCGATGCGGGCACACGCACCGCCTCGATCACCGGCGCTTGGGCTGCCCTGGCCTTGGGGCTGCGGCGACTGGAGGCGCGTGGCGTGTTGGCCGCCTCGCCGCTGCGATCACAGGTGGCAGCGGTGTCGGTGGGTCTGGTGGATGGCCGCGCCCTGCTGGATCTCGACTACAGCGAGGACAGCCGCGCCGAGGTGGATCTCAACGTGGTGATGAACGATCAGGGGCAGCTGCTGGAGGTGCAGGGCACGGCCGAAGGGGCTCCGTTCTCCAGGCAGCAGCTCAATCAGCTGCTCGATCTGGCCGAAACCGGCCTGACCCAACTTCGGCAGAGTCAGCTCCTGGCCCTGGAGCAAGCCCCGAATTAGTGTCAATCACTACAAGAGCCCGCCAGGGTGATCCGTAGGGTCCGGCTCACCTCGCCCCGCCGTTATGGTCGGCGTCCAACCCGGCTTCAGCCGCTACTCCCCCAGCCCCACCACGGGCGCCGCTCCGGCAGCCAACGCCACGCTGCTGGATGTGATCCGCGGTTTGAGCGGCAGCACCACGGAGACGGTGGAGCGCGGCAAAACGATCTTCTTCCCGGGTGACCCGGCAGAGAAGGTGTATCTGCTGCGGCGCGGCGCCGTGCGGCTCTCGCGGGTCTACGAATCCGGCGAAGAAATCACCGTGGCGCTCCTGCGGGAGAACAGCCTGTTCGGGGTGCTCTCGCTGCTCACCGGCCAGCGCTCCGACCGCTTCTATCACGCTGTGGCCTTCACCCGCGTGGAGATGGTCACCGCTCCCGCCACCTCCGTGCGCAAGGCGATCGAACTGGATGCCAGCGTGGGGCTGCTGATGCTGCAGGGCCTCTCCTCACGCATCCTGCAGACCGAAACGATGATCGAAACCCTCACCCACCGCGACATGTCGTCGCGACTGGTGAGTTTCCTGCTGGTGCTGTGCCGTGATTTCGGCGTGCCGGGCACCGAAGGCATCACCATCGATCTACGCCTCTCCCACCAGGCCATCGCCGAAGCGATCGGCTCCACACGCGTCACGATCACCCGCCTGCTAGGTGACCTGCGCAATGCCGGCCTCGTGCAGATCGATCGCAAGAAGATCACGGTGTTTGATCCGCTGGCCCTGGCCAAACGGTTCAGCTGAGCCGTGGCCGCCGATACTGAGCGTCGTCGCACAGTGCTGTGTCGGGCTGGCTGCTGATCCTGGCGTTGCTGGTGCTGGGTGGAGTGCTCTCCACCCTCGGCGACCGGCTCGGCTCAAAGGTGGGGAAAGCACGCCTCAGCCTGCTGGGCATGCGGCCACGCCGCACCGCGGTGTTGATCACGGTGCTCACCGGCAGCCTGATCAGTGCGATCTCTTTGGGGCTGATGCTGCTGGTGAGCGATCGCCTGCGCACCGGCCTATTCGAACTGGATCAGCTGGAACGGCGCCTGCATGAGGGGCGCCAGGCCCTGGAGCGCAGCCAGAACGATCTCCGCGGCGCAGAACAGGGCCGTGAGCAGGCCCGCCGCCAGCTCAACACCGTGGAAGCACAGGCCGCAGCCCTGCGCAAGGAGCTGGCACCGCTGATCGCCCAACGCCGCTTGCTGGAGCAGGAGCGCGATCGCCTCAGCCATGACATCGGCAGCAAGGATGCCGATCTGCGGCGCAACCAGGCGCAGTTGACGCAGCTCAACAGCCGCATCAGCAGCAGCGCCAAGGAACTCAAACAACTCGAAACCAACCTGATCGCCTTGCGCCGCGGCGACGTGGTGATCAGCAGCGGCCAACCCCTCGAGATCGCCAAGGTGCGCATCGAAAGCGCCGATCAGGCCAAGCCTGTGATCGAGGCGCTGCTGCGCCAGACCAACGCCAACGTGTATCAACTGGTGCTGCCGGGTGAACCGCCGAAGCGCCAGATCCTGCTGGTGCCCCGCAGCGACATCACCAAGCTGGAGGGAATCCTCAGCAAACGCGGCGACTGGGTGGTGAGCCTGATCTCCGCCGCCAATGTGCTCAAGGGGGAGCGCCAAGTGGTGGCCTTCCCGGATGTGCGCCGCAACAAGCAGGTGGTGAAGGCTGGCGCCCAACTGGCCACCACCGTGCTGGAAGCCGATGAACGCAGTCCGGAGCAGGTGAAAAGCCTGATCAACCTGCTGCTGGCGGCGGCCTACAACACCGTGAAGCGCGACGGCAGTCTGGCCAGCGGCCTGCAATTCGATCCCGCCAGCGTCAATCAGCTGGTGGTCGAACTGAGAGATCGTCCCAAGGGACAAGTGGTGCAACTGCAGGCCATTTCGCGTCGCAACAGCGATGTGGTCGATCCGGTGTCGGTGGAGATCCGCACCGTGACCCGTTGAACCAGCTGGCCGCCATCGACCCAGGCCGCAGCAAATGCGGGCTGGTGCTCGCAGATGCGGAGCGCTCCGTGGTGCTTGAAGCGGGGGTGCTGCCGCCTGAGCGCTGCCGCCAACAGCTGGAGGGTTGGCTGGCCAGCGGCGCCTGCAGCGCCGTGGTGTTGGGCAATGGCACCGGCAGTGGCCCCTGGCAAACCTGGCTGCAGGAGCGTCTCCCACCACTCCTGGTGCCAGAAGCCGGCACCACGCTGGAGGCGAGACAGCGCTACTGGCAGCTCGAACCGGCGCGGGGTTGGCGGCGCCTGCTGCCCCAGGGCCTGCGAATCCCCCCGCGGGATGTGGACGACGTGGTGGCCCAGATCCTGCTGGAGCGTCATCTCGGCCGGGAGCTACAGCGGCTCCCGGGTCTGAAACTGCTGGCCGGCGCCTAAAACTTGGCGCGCACCGTGAAGGCGTAGTCGCCGCCGGGCTCCAGCTGATAGTCGGCTTTGAGGAGAAAGCGCAGCAGCGCGTCCTGGATCAGGGCACGCCCCAGAGAGGGCTCCACCAGCAGTTCACCGCGATCAAAGAACCAGCTGAAGGTCCACTGAAAGCCACCCGCGCTCACCTCGCCCTCCAGCAACCGCTGGCTGAAGCTCTGCTGCAGCACTCGCAGCTGGGCAGTGGTGACAGGCAGACGACTCACGGCAATGGCGCTCAGCTGCTGGGGGCCTCAACCAGCTTGACCGCTTCCGGGGCGATGAACCCGTTCAATCGGTTACCAGCCCGCTCGAAGCCGAGGCGCTGAATCAGATCAATGCCGCTGAGCACCTCATCGAGCACCTGATCCAGCACCGGCTGCTCGGCCGCCGCAAAGCGTCCGAGCACATGGCCCACGGTGCGCTGTTTGCGCTCCACCGGATTGAGGGCCGGAGCGCCAATACCGATCCGCAACCGAGGGAAATCCTGGCCGCCGAGATGGGCAATGGTGCTGCGCAAACCGTTGTGCCCACCTGCACCGCCGGAGCAACGCAAGCGCAACCGACCCAGCCGCAGATCCATATCGTCCACGAGCACCAGCATCTGAGCTGGCTCCAGATCAAACCAATCCAAGGCGGCCCGAATCGAACGGCCGCTGTCATTCATAAAGGTCTGCGGCATCAACAGCCGAAGACGGTTGGCCCCATGACCAACCTCTGCGAGCAGGCCATGCAGCTTTCCCTGCTGGCGAAAACTGGTGCCCGAGCGCTGGGCGAGGCGCTCGAGCGCCAAAAAGCCCACGTTGTGTCGGGTGCCTGTGTATTTCTCTCCGGGATTCCCCAGGCCCACCACAAGCTGGAGAGGGGGCGACCCTGGGCCTTCAGCCATTGGCCATGCTCAAGCCGTGGGCGTTTCGCCGGACTCCACTGCGGCAGGCTTGTCCGCACCAGTTGCACTGGCCTCGGCAGGGAGGGAGGAGGACGCCGTCACCTCAGCCTCAACCGTGTCGACAGCCTTGCGGAACTCCTGCTCGAATTCCTTGGACGCCGACTGGAAGCCCTTCAGCGTGCGGCCGAGGGTTTTGCCGAGTTCAGGCAAACGCTTCGGGCCGAACACCAGAAGACCGATGGCAGCGATGACCGCCAGCTCTGGCAGTCCGACCCCGAAGACGTTCATTGCAATCAGCCGACGCCGTTCCAGTTGACGGTGATGCCGTCGAGCAGCAGCGACTTGTTGTACAGCTGCAGGATCACGAGCAGGAACACCAGGAACAGGGCCATGAACACGCCCATCACGGGGGTGGTTCCCCAGCCGGGAACAACCTTGCCGTACTCGGAGTTGAGGGGACGCAGCAGATCTCCCAGGCGGGTGCGTTGAGCCATGACGTGCTGTGCTCTCTGGCAAGGGTCAGTCTCGTTACTGTAAGGGCCGCGGCAGCCGCCGCGGCTGTGCCTGTCGAGAGTTGTGATGGAAACGTCGTCCCCAGCCATGTCTGTAGCGCTGGCCGTGCTGGCCGTGCTGCTGGGCCTCACCGGTTTCGGGATCTACACCGCTTTCGGACCTCCCTCGAAAGGCCTCACCGATCCCTTCGACGATCACGACGACTGAGGCGCTGGAACAGCGCAGCGCAGTCGCCACGCACCGATCTGCCAGGGCCCGAGTCCGTTGGGCCCATCGGCGACCCAGCCAGGAGGCCAACGCACCGGTTGACGTTGCGGGCTGAGGTTCTGCAGCACCACACGGGCTTCAGCGCCACCCTCCAGGCGCTGGAGATGCAGCAGCTGCAAAGCCTCCGAACCCAGATCCAAAGCAGGCCAGCCCGCCGGTTGCGAGAGGGTTTCAGCTTCGGCCTGAGCCACGGCCGCGGGACGCATCCAGATCGGCTCCCGCAGCCGCTGGGCTTGCCTCGGCACCGCTTGCTGCCGCCAGCCCTCGGCGCAGGGCATCAACGCCAACCGCATCCGTTGCAGGCCCTGATCCGCGGACGGGTCCGGCCAGGTGGGCGCCCTCAACAGCGACACCCCCAGGCGATCCACCCCTGCTGAGACACCCTGCGGGCCATCCAGCAGCACCGCCAGGCCACCCCCAGCCGCGCACTGCGACGCGATCCAACTGATGGCGGGCACCTCCCAGCGGGCCTGCTCGCGGGGATGGAGGGTCTGGGCCGGCCGCTCCAGCACCCCACCGGGCGTATCGGCGGCATAGCGGCAGGCGGGCTGCGCCAAGGGCACCTCCAGGCGCAGCAGCTCATGGCGCTGCTGCCAGTCCACCTGCAGCACCAGCTCCAACCAGGGCGTGGCTGCCCGCAACTGCACATCCAGGCGCAGGGCACTGCTCCCACACATCCCGCGCCACACCAGGCGGCTGCAGAGGGGTCCTTGCTCCGCCACCACGGGCTCGGGATCCCAATGCAGCGGCAAGGGCTTGTCGCGGTAGTCAGCGGCGAGATCCCAGGCATCCCAGAATTCACCGTGATCGGCCCAGCGGCACCAGGCCAGGGGATCACTCAGCTGCGGCAGCCCCTGGCTGTCCCAAAGCTGCAACACCCCGGCGTCCCCCAGTTCCGCCCGCACCAGCCCATTGCTCAGCAGCCAGCGCCGCTCGGCGACGGGCTCAAGCCGCACCGGCTGCTCAACCGCAAACGGGTCACCGGCAGGCTCCTCAGACCGCTGTCCGCGCAGCAACGCCGTGGCCGCCACACCCGCCGGCAGCGGCAGCTGGACCCAGGTTCCGCCTCCTGGTGCGAGCTGTTGCGGCAAGGGCGCCGCCGTGCCGGCCAGGCGCCAGTGACCGCGGGGCAAGCGCAAGGTGAGCGGCCCCGCCTGCTGCAGCTGCAACTGCACTAGCCACCAGGCATCAGCTGAGGCCGGCAGCAACGCCTGCAGGGCCTGATCGCGCCGCTGGCAAGCCTGACGGCGGGCGGCGCGCCACTGGGGCTCGGCCTGCTCGAACACCTCCGGGATGGAGGTGCCGGGAAGGA
>JBEDHJ010000066.1:0-4998 GCA_041174205.1 Cyanobacteriota bacterium
ATGAAGCCAGCGGCACCGGTGACGAGAAGGGGCCGGTTCATGCTCAGCAATCCGCCAGACGCTCGCGGAAGTAGGCGATGGTCGGCTCAAGGCCCTGCTGCAGAGGGATGGTGGGCTGCCAACCCAACTGCTGCTGCGCCAACGCGATCACCGGCTTGCGTTGCAGGGGATCGTCTTGGGGTAAGGGTTCACAGACCAGATCCAAGCCGGGGTTGATGCGATCCCGCACCAATATGGCGAGCTGGCGAATGGTGAATTCGCCCGGATTGCCGAGATTGATCGGCCCCGTGTGTTCACCATTCATCAACCGAATCAGCCCCTCCACCAGATCGTCCACATAGCAGAAGGATCGCGTCTGTGAGCCATCGCCATAAAGCGTGAGGGGCTGAGCGCGCAACGCCTGCACGATGAAGTTGCTCACCACACGGCCGTCATCCGGCAGCATCCGCGGGCCGTAGGTGTTGAAGATGCGGGCGATGCGGATCTGTGTGCCATGCATGCGCTGGTAGTCGAAACAGAGCGTTTCAGCCACGCGCTTGCCCTCGTCATAGCAGGCACGAATGCCATGGGTATTCACGTTGCCCCGGTAACTCTCAGGCTGGGGATGCACCTCTGGATCGCCATACACCTCACTGGTGGAGGCCAGCAGCAGCCGGGCCCCAACCCGGCGGGCCAGGCCAAGCATGTTGTAGGTGCCCAGAAAACTGGTTTTCGCCGTCTTGATGGGGTTGTGCTGGTAGTGCACCGGCGAAGCCGGGCAGGCCAGGTGCCAGATCCGATCCACCTCGAGCAGGATCGGATCGGTCACGTCATGGCGGATCAGCTCAAAGCGGGGATGGCCGATCCAACGCGCCACGTTGGCCTTGCGACCCGTGAAGTAGTTGTCGAGGCAGATCACCTCCT
Organism: Cyanobacteriota bacterium; assembly: GCA_041174205.1. GTDB lineage: Bacteria > Cyanobacteriota > Cyanobacteriia > PCC-6307 > Cyanobiaceae > Vulcanococcus. The sequence continues at coordinate 904 of JBEDHJ010000066.1, forward strand.
CGCCAGCCTCCATCAGCCGGTCCACCAGGTGGGAGCCCACAAAACCGGCCCCTCCAGTGATCAGATTGCGCATCAACGAGGAGGGCATATCCCTAGTTCTCCGATTAGCCGATTGTGCCGTCGCCCACGCGCCAAAGGCGTAGGCCAGCAGAGCGCACCAAGTCAGGATCTACGACAGCACGAGCGTCAAACACCCAGGCCGGCTGACGCATCTGCGGTGCCAAAGCAGTCCAGGGGAGATCACAGAAGGCCTGCCACTCGGTGAGGATCAGCGCCGCATCAGCGCCGCACACCGCTTCCTGCACGGTCGCGGCCATCTGCCAGCAACCCTCCCCTGCCAAACCGGAAGCGGAGCGGCTTGGGTCGCAGCCGAGATCGCGGCTGATCTGTTCGGGCGACACCTTTGGGTCGTGGATCGCCAATTCGGCTCCTTCTTCCAACAGATCACGGCAGATCCGAATCGCCGGCGCTTCACGGGTGTCATTCGTGTCGGCCTTGAAGGCAAATCCGAGCACCGCCAAGCGTTTGCCAGTCACCGTGCCGAACAGGTTGTTCACCACCAGGCGAGCAATGCGGTGCTGCTGCCAGGTGTTGAGGTCAACCACGCTTTGCCAATAGGCCGCCACCTCATGCAGGCCGTAATGGCCGCAGAGATACACCAAATTGAGGATGTCCTTCTGGAAGCAGCTGCCACCAAAACCAGGACCAGCTTGGAGAAATTTGGGGCCAATGCGCGAATCCGAGCCAATCGCGCGGGCCACCTCACGCACATCAGCCCCGGTCGATTCACAGAACGCAGCGATGCTGTTGATCGAACTGATGCGCTGCGCCAGAAACGCATTGGCCGTGAGCTTGGAAAGCTCACTGCTCCAGAGGTTGGTGCGCAAGATGCGCTCCTGAGGCACCCAGTGCGCGTACACCGAAGCCAGGGCTTCAATCGCCTGCGGATCTTCCCCACCGATCAACACCCGGTCCGGTTGTTCCAGATCGGCCACGGCTGTGCCTTCCGCCAAAAACTCGGGGTTGGAGAGCACCGAAAATGTTTTCCGATCGTGTATCGCCTCGGCTTCTCCCTGAGCGGCCTGCAGGATCGCCTGCACAGTGGCCGCCGTCCGCACCGGCAGGGTGCTTTTCTCCACCACGATGGTGTGTCCCTGGGCATGGGCAGCCACCGAGCGGGCCGAGGCCTCCACCCAGCGCAGATCACTGGCCTGGCCGGCACCAAGGCCTTTGGTTTTGGTGGGCGTGTTCACCGACAAAAACACCATGTCGGCGGCGGCGATCCCCGCCTCCACCTCGGTGCTGAAGAACAAGTTGCGGCCCCGGCAACGCCCCACCACCGCATCGAGACCGGGCTCATACACCGGCAAACGGCTCAGGTCGGGGTCGTTCCAGGCGGCGATGCGCTCGGCGTTGAGGTCCACCACCGTCACTTGAATGCCAGGGCAGCGGTCAGCGATCACGGCCATGGTGGGCCCGCCCACATAGCCAGCACCGATGCAGCAGATCGTGCGAATGGCGGGAACAGTGCCGGTCACGCGATCAGGCAAAAGAGTGACCGCAAACTAAGCGAAGCGCTGCAACAACTCCTCGCGGCTTAGGCGTTGTTCCGGTTCAGAGTCTCCACCGCCTGCCGCACGGAGATCCTTCAACACCACAACACCGGCTTCGGCTTCGCTGTCGCCGATCACCACAGCCCAGCGGGCACCGGCTCGGTCCGCTCGCTTGAACTGCTTCCCAAAGGCTGCGCCCGTGAGATCCAGATCCACCGCATGGCCGGCCTGGCGCAGCTGCCTGACCAGTTGCAGGGCCAGGGGTTCAGCCTGCTCACCGCGGCTCACCACATACACCTGAGGCGCCGCTGCGGGGGCAGCTTCCGCCTGTGCCAGCAGGATCGCCAGGCGCTCCATCCCCAGAGCCCATCCGATGGCGGGGGTGGCGGAGCCACCCAGCTGCTCTACCAATCCGTCGTAGCGACCACCCCCACACACCGTGGCCTGGGCCCCCAGCTGCGTGGAGGTGATTTCAAAGGCCGTATGGCTGTAGTAATCCAGCCCGCGCACCAGCCGCGGATTGAGCTGGAAGGGAATGTCCAGCAGCGTGAGGCCATCGATCACGCGGGCAAAGCGATCACGGCTCTCCGGGCTCAACGCCTCGGCCAGGGTGGGCGCATCGGCCAGCAATGCCTGGGTGTCAGGGTTCTTCGAATCGAGGATGCGCAGGGGATTGCGCTGAAGGCGGTCCTGCGAATCAGGATCCAGTTGATCGGCACGGGCGCTTAACCACGCCACCAGCTGCTCGCGATAGCGAGCCCGATCGTCGCTGCTGCCCAAGGAGTTGAGCTCCAGGGCCAAGCCCTTCACACCCAGGTCCGCCAGGAGATCCCAGGCCACAGCGATGGCCTCCACATCACTGCGGGGATCGGCGAAACCGAGCATCTCGAGCCCGATCTGGTGAAACTGCCGCTGCCGGCCGGCCTGGGGCCGCTCGTAGCGGAACATCGGCCCGCCATACCAAAGCCGCTGCGGGCCCTGGCTCAGCAAACCGTGCTGGATCGCGGCGCGCACCACCGATGCCGTGCCCTCCGGCCGGAGCGTGCAACTGCGCTCGCCGCGATCCAAAAAGGTGTACATCTCCTTGCCCACCACGTCGGTGGCTTCACCGATGCCACGAGCAAACAACTCCGTGGCCTCCAGCACGGGCGTGCGGATCTCCTCAATCGCCGCTCGCGCGAAATGGGCGCGAGCCGTGGCCTCAATCCGCTGCCAGAGCGGCGTGTGCTGCGGCAGCAGATCCACCATCCCCCGCAGACTCTGCAGTTTCTCCACAGCCAGGCAGCGCGCTGCAGCCATCTTGCGGGATCGCAGTCAGCTGCCTTTAACCTCAGAACCTTGGAGGCCCTACACATCCCTTGGCGCGTCTACTGATCACGGGCGGCGCAGGCTTCATCGGCACGCACACCTGCCTGGTGCTGCTGGAAGCGGGCCATGAGCTAGTGGTGATCGACAACTACGCCAACAGCTCACCGGAAGCACTGCGACGGGTGGCGGAGGTAGCGGGGCCTGGAGCCAAGGGCCGTCTGCAGGTGATTGAAGGCGACATTCGCCGCAGTGATGATCTGGAGCGGGCCTTTGCGGCGGGTGCCTCCACAGGAGCCGGCATCGAAGCGGTGATTCACTTCGCCGGCCTGAAGGCCGTGGGGGAATCGGTGGCCGAACCGCTGCACTACTGGGATGTGAACGTGGGCGGCAGCCAACGCCTGCTGGCGGCGATGGCCGCCCATGGCTGCCGCACCCTGGTGTTCAGCAGCAGCGCCACCCTCTACGGCTACCCCGAAGCGGTGCCAATCCCTGAAAGCGCACCGATCCAACCAATCAACCCCTACGGCCACACCAAAGCCGCAGTGGAACAGATGCTCGCCGATGTCGCTGCCAGCGAAACCGGCTGGCGCATCGCCTGCCTGCGCTACTTCAACCCCGTAGGCGCCCATCCCAGCGGCCGCATCGGCGAAGACCCCAACGGCATTCCCAACAACCTGTTCCCCTTCATCAGCCAGGTTGCCGTGGGCCGGCGCAAGCAAGTGCAGGTGTTCGGTGGCGACTGGCCCACCCCTGATGGCAGCGGCGTGCGTGACTACATCCATGTGATGGATCTGGCGGATGGACATCTCGCCGCCCTCGAGGCGCTGCTAGCTGGTGGCGATCAGCTGCTCACGCTGAACCTCGGCAGCGGGCAGGGCCATTCAGTGCTTGAGGTGATCGATGCCTTTGCCACGGCATGCGGCCAGCCGATCCCATACGCGATCACCGACCGCCGCAGCGGTGATGCCGCCATCACCGTGGCGGACCCCACAGAGGCCAAACGGCAGCTGGGGTGGCAGACCTGGCTCAACCTGAACGACATTTGCCGCGACGGCTGGCGGTGGCAGAGCGCTAACCCAGAGGGCTATCAAGGATGAACACGATCCAGGCATGGCTGCAACGCAGCCTCAACAGCCTCGACCCCTGGCTGGATGCAATCTTCCCGGTCGCCACAGCGCTGATCTGCGCCAAACAGCGGCTGGCTGGTTACAGCCTGCTGGTGATTTACCTGGTC
>JBEDHJ010000067.1:0-3151 GCA_041174205.1 Cyanobacteriota bacterium
ACGGGCATCGCAAGCAGCTGCTCTTGCCGTATCCCTGGGAGTCGGACCAACTCGAAGCCATCCGAGACGGCGTGGTGACGGTCTATGAGGCCTTCCAGAACGGAGTGCCACTGGAGCTGTCCATTGCGGAGCTGGTTACAGCGAAGGCTGAGGCTGAGGCCAGGCGCCAGGCAGAAGCCATGGCCAGCCAGCCCTCAAACCCGCAGCAGAGCGTTCCATCTCCAGCAACAGCCAGTCGCCCTATCTCGATTGACTGGGCCGGCCTGATCCGCCGCTACCAACAGCACAAGCTGCGCAGCGGTGAAATCAAGGAAACGACCTGGGAACGGCTCTACAAGCCGCGAATGGCGCTGGTCCTCAAGACAGCGAAAGGGCCACCGGCTGCCCGCGATGCCACCCAACTGCTGGAAGCGCAAGCTGATCTGTGGAGTCAGCGCCCTGGCTGTCGTACCAGAAGACTGCAAATTCAGTACGCCGCTGCTCTGCTGCGTTGGGCGGCCAGCCAGAAGCTGCTTCCAGCCCAATGGGCTCCGCCGCCTGATCTCTCAACAATCATCGGCCGATCACGGGAGAGCCGAGCGGTTACGACGCCAATCGCCGTGCCAGACATCCTGGCGATGGATCAGGCCATCCCGGACCCGCGCTGGCGGTTTGCCTTTCAACTGCTCTGCGCCTTTGGTCTGCGACCCGAAGAGCTGCAGCATCTGCAGCTTCGCCAGGGGCGGCTCTGGTGCACGTATGAAAAGGTTGCCTCTCGCGGCAAAACCAAGCCCAGGCCCCTGCGGCTGCTGCCCTGTGACCAATGGGCCACGGAATGGCGGCTCCTCGAAACCTTTGATCCGGCAAAGCTCCCGCCCATGCGAGCTGGCTTCGGCTCGGATTCCTTCAGTCGCTACCTGCTGCGGAGAGACCACTGGCAAAGCCTGCGCCAGCAGTACGAAACCCAGGGAGAAAAGTTGGTGCTCTATTCCTGCCGGCACGGTTACGCCCACCGGGCCCACGTGATCTGTGACCTGCCGCCCAAGGTCGTCGCCGCCGCAATGGGTCACAGCGTTCAAACCCATTTGGCGGCCTACAGCCGTTGGTGCGGGGATGACGTGGTGGATGACGCATTTAGCAAGGCAGCAGATCGGCTGTTAGCAAAACAAAAGGAGTAAAGACAAACCACCCAAGGCTCCCGAGCTCTGGGACCAGACAGCAAAGTCAAATCCAGGCATAAACATCACTTCCCAATCCAATGCAATTTATGTACGCCGATGAATCAGGTGACCCCGGCCATTGGGATCACGCCAAACCCGCGCACCTGAACCCAAGCCCCCACTACATTTTGAGTGGATTTATCATCGAAGCAGAGACATGGAGAGAAACGCTAGACACACTAATCCAAGTCAGAGGGCAGATTTGCAAGAAATACGGCCTTCCTACTCGAACAGAAATGCACGGTGTTGACATCATCAATCCAAGGAATAAAAGCCCCTTCAAAAGCATTAAGGGTGGACGCAGAGCACGCGCAGCCCTGTACAAAGAATTCCTGGAATCCGTAACAGCTCGTCTTCCTGAAGCCCGAATTATCAACGTCTACCTGGATAAGCGAACGCCCAAATACAAATCGTCTTCCTCAAGGGACATTGAAGCAACCGCCTGGGAGTACTTGCTTCAGCGTTTTGAGAATTACCTAAGACGATCAAAGAAAGGAGACTTTGGGATGGTTTTCGCCGACGACGCGAACGAAAAGAAGATCAGGCGCACGCTTCGCAAAATGCGTCGGCACAACTTTACCCCCAGCCATTTCGGCGGAAGCTATAAAAACACTACTGAACTAATTCTCGAAGACCCCAACTTCCGAAGATCCCATCACTCGCTGATGGTGCAAGTAGCGGACTTGGCATCACACTCTCTATACAGAAGGGAGCACGCAAGGCCAGGCTACAAGAAGCACAACATCGACAAGCTATTTAATGCTCTAAATCAAATCCTGCTCAAGGCGGCTTCTAGCAACGACCCAGATGGTGTAGTCAGGATGTAAAAGTTGCGCTCGCTACAAGCGAGCGTCTTTGGCGCGGCCAGCACCCGACCGACAGAGTCGGACCAGTCACCTCTTCAAACTACCTCCTCAAGCGAGACTCCGACAGCCTGTTGTCAAGGTTCTTGAGTCCCAGCCGCCGGAAGATCGCCTAGCAATAAAGCGGATGTCACATTGGGAGATTTCGCCGGCTCCAGCCGGTGATGGTGGCCTCCGCGTTCTCGAGGTGCCATTGCAGCGGCCCCCTGCCCTGGGTGCAGCCCCAGCGTCGGTAGTGCTTGCCAGGGGTGAGCACTCCTCGCAGCCGCAGCTGGCGCAAGGTTTCGCGGCTCATTCCCAGAGCGGCGCAGGCTTCTGCCGTCGTGACCCAGACCCGCTGGCGGGTGGGCGTTGTGGCGCTGTCCATCAGGATCCCCCCAGCTGGGCGCGGCAGCGCTGGAGCGTGTCGACCAACCAGCTGCGGCGGTAGCTCTTGACCTGGCGAGGGGCCCCGTCAACAAACTGTTGGCGACACGGGGGTTCTTCACCGAACTCCTCGCGGTAAGCCCTGGCCACGAGCTTGCCAGCGGCGCAGAACTGGCTGCGCGGAAGCGCTTGTTGGAACACCTCCAGCCAGGCATCTCCCAAGGTGAGCTCCTCGTCAGTCGGCGCACCGGGCAGCAACCCAGCACTGGCGGTGAGCACGTTGCTGCGGACGATGTCCTTGAAAAGAAGCTGGTCGCGCTGATCCAGGCCGCCCAACCGCTCAAACAGATCGATGCTGCGCTCCACCAGGGCGATCATGTCGGCTTCCCGGATCCGAACTGGAGGTGTTTCCACTGGAGTCGATTGAGCCTGCTGGACGCTCTCCAGGAACCAGCCATCCATCCACACCGCGAACGGCGCACTGATCCAGCGGGCTAGGTCGACAGCGACCTGGGGATGAACCCAGGTGCCGCCACCACCGGCGCCGCCTGAGCGGGACTCAACAAGGGCGTGGACGGAAATTCCGGCCACGCTCTCCAGCGCATCCAGATAGTGCTGGCACCGGTCGGACTCGCGGTAGTCCTTCCAGCGTTTGCCATTGGCCTTGCACATGGCCGTGGCATTCACGTAGCCATCGCTGGTGCGCCGAGAGATCGGGGTGCC
>JBEDHJ010000068.1:0-3008 GCA_041174205.1 Cyanobacteriota bacterium
AGCCTGCGCGACTTTTGCCTCTACCGGGCCATTTGCATCGAACTGGAGGATCTTCAGGAAACGATCCAGTTCGACGGTTTGTTGGGCCGCGACTTTGTCGCCCTATCCGTCGCCATGCGCGATCGACGGCTCCTGGTGGAGTGGCTGCGGGATCTGCGCTTTCCGCCCTCCTCTCAGTATTCCGATGAAGGCATCAGCGAAGAGCTGGAAGAGCAGTTGCTCGCGCACCCGCTCGATTGACCGCGAGCTGAATCGGCTGGTCGGATCCAGGCTGGGGCCTGATCGTTGCGCCAGTGGAGCGCTCAACCCCTATGGCACGCCCGCTTCCGGTGACCACCACCTTCGAGCTGCCTGGCTACCGAATCCTGGAAACACGCGGCGTGGTGCGGGGCATCGTGGTGCGCTCTCCCACGCTGCTGCAGGGATTCCTTGGGGGCCTGAAAACCATGATCGGCGGCCGCATCGGGGCCTACACCGCCATGTGCGAGCAGACCCGCCAGCAGGCCTTCGAGGAGATGGTGGATCACGCCCGCCAACTCGGTGCCAACGCCATCGTGGGCATGCGCTACGACGGCTCCACGGTTGAAACGGGCTCCAGCGGTGCCACGGAGGTGCTCTGCTACGGAACAGCCGTCTTGGTGGAACCGCTCTTGGCTGGAGGGCCAACCGTCTGACAGCATCGCTGCCGAGAACCCCGCTGGTCCGCCGTGTCCGTCGCCGATCTGAACGCCTTCCTCTCCAAGGTGAAGAACGATGAGGCCCTGCGTCAGAAGCTGCACGCCTCCTTCGGTCTGGACGACATCGTGACGTTGGCTGCGGACCATGGCCACAGCCTCGACAAGGCCACTGTGCTGCGCGCCCATGGCGAAGCCCTCAGCAAGGCCAGCGACCACGACCTCAAAGGCATCAACAGCTGGGGCGATGCCCTGATGCATTGCTTCGGCGCTACCGAGGCCGACTGAGCCGGCCTCAGCGCTTGCTGTAGCCGCTCCAAAGCGCCAGTTCCTCCAGGCTGAGCACGCCCATGCGCCGCTCACCCTTCAGGTCCCAGGTGGGGTATGCCCTCACCTGGGCCTCTTGGCAGCGCTTGCGGCCAGCGTCGTCCTTGTCGCACTCCACGTAGGGCAGCAGCTCCATGGCTGCGCTGCCAAACAGGTCTTTTTGGTGGTTGCAGTGGGGGCACCACCAGGCTCCGTAGAACACCGCTCCGATCAGGCGCAGATGCCTGGCCAGTCCGGCTTGCATGGTGGCGCTGGCGGTGGCTTGAGCACTGCTGCCGCCGCGTTGCGGCTCGGCTCGGACTGCACTGGCGCCGCTGCCGATCGCCAGCAAGACCAGAGCGATCGGCAGCAGTTGCCGCTGGATCCCGAGCGTTGAAGCGCCAGCCCCCATCGCAAAACCTCGATCAGGCTTAAAACCCTAGGAGGATTCAGTCGTTCGGCCTTCCGCCCTGGTTGCAGCGTCTTGAGGCGCCCAGGTGCTGGGAGACTGGCCCCACCGGGCTCGATCCCTCCTCCAGCACCAGCGATGAGCGCCAACGGCTACCGCGATTACTTCAAGGTGCTGGGGGTGGATCGCGGTGCCGATGCCGACACCGTCAAGCGTGCCTTTCGCAAGCTGGCTCGCCAGTACCACCCAGACGTGAATCCCGGCGACAAGAGCGCTGAGGCCAAGTTCAAGGAGGTGAGTGAGGCCTACGAGGTGCTCTCGGATCCCGACAAGCGCCGGCGCTACGAGCAGTTTGGTCAGTATTGGAATCAGGCGGGTGGTGGAGCCGGTCCGGCCGGTGTGGATGTTGATTTCGGCCGCTACGGCAATTTCGACGACTTCATTAACGACCTACTGGGCCGTTTCGGAGGCCCAGGCGGAGGAGCGGGTTTTGCTGGCGCACCCGGCGGCTTTGGCGGCTTCGGGTCCGGATTCCCCGGGGGGTTTGCAGCCAGTGGATTCCCAGGCGGAGCTGCGGGCCGCGCTGCGGCGCCCAACCTTGATGCTGAAGCCAACATCAGCCTCTCGTTTTCGGAGGCGTTTCGTGGGTGTGAGCGCACCCTGGCGGTGAATGATGAACGGGTGCAGGTGCGCATTCCTGCTGGGGTGAAGCCCGGCAGCCGCCTGCGCCTCAAGGGCAAGGGAAATCTGCAGCCGGGCACCGGTCGCCGCGGTGATCTCTATCTCAATCTGCAGCTGCAGGATCACCCCGTATGGAGCCTTGAAGGTGATCAGCTCAAGGCCGATCTGCCCCTCAGCCTTGATGAGTTGGCTCTCGGCGGTGAAGTGCGTGTCGCCACACCCGATGGTGAGGCCACGGTGACCGTGCCCCCCGGCATGGCCGTGGGCCGCAGCCTGCGCCTCAAGGGCAAGGGGTGGCCTGGCAAAGGTGGCCGCGGCGATCTCCTGCTCAGCCTCAGCCTCAAGCAGCCGAGCAGCTACAGCGATCAAGAACGTCAACTACTGGAGCAACTGCGGGCCGCACGCAGCACAGACCCCAGGGCTGACTGGATGACCGCGGCTCGGTTGTGACGCAAACGCCCCCTGATGGATTCGAACCATCGACCGGCTGCTTAGAAGGCAGCTGCTCTATCCAGCTGAGCTAAGGGAGCTGACGCTGGGCATTGTGGCAGTTTGCACCAGGCGACGTGTTCGCCCAGGGCTCCTATGGTGGTGTGCTGCGAACCGGTGCCTGATGGCCGCTCCACGGCTCAACGACAGCCAGAAAGAGGAGTTGGTGGCTCGCTACCGGGACGGTGAGACCGCCCAGACGTTGGCTGTGCTCTACGGCTGCAGCCCCAACACCGTGAGCCGTGTGTTGAAGGCTGCCCTCGATCCCGAGGAGATGGCAGCGATCAAGAAGCAGGCGCGCAATCGCACGGCCCCAGCCGCGCTAGATCCTCCACTTGAGACCATCGCAGCAGAGGCTCTCCCAGTTGAGAGCAGCGAACCGGCTGGGGAGCTTGCGATTGACGACGCCGACGACTTCGCAGAAGACGGGCTGGACGATGCCGATGTTG
>JBEDHJ010000069.1:0-2756 GCA_041174205.1 Cyanobacteriota bacterium
GGCCTGAGGCCAACACCGCCTTGGTGCACCTCGATCTCTACCGACTGGAGCAGGCCGCCGCCGCCGATGAATTGTTTGCCCAGGAAGAAGAGGAAGCGCTGGAGCTCGGCGCCCTGATGGCTGTGGAGTGGAGTGAGCGGCTGAGCTTTCTGCCTGAGGCTGCCTGGTGTATCGACCTGGAGCTGGTGGATCCCGACCGCCCGGAAGCTGGCCGGCTTGCTCAGTTGAGGCTGGGCTAAGCAGCCGCTAGGTGTGCTCGGCAAGGAAAGCCTCCACTTGCTCCTGGGTGGGCTGGGGATCGATCGCGCCCGCGCCACCGCACACCAGGGCCCCGCAGGCGCTGGCGAAGCGCACCGCCTCAGCGCTATTCCCATGCAGGAGCTGTGGCGCGCCGCAGAGCTGGTGGAGCAAGCCCGCCAGAAAGGCATCGCCCGCACCGGTGCTATCCACAACGGCTACCGGATAGGCCGGCATCACGCCACGACTGCTGCCAAAACACCAGGCCACCTGAGCGCCCCCATCGGTGACAACCACCGCCGGCTGTTGCGGCAAAGCAGCGCGGATCCGGGCCGGATCGCGGCTGCCGAAGAGCCACTGGGCCTCTTCCGCCGCCAATTTGATCAGGGCCGCCGCCTCCAGCAATGGCCGCATCGCCGCCACGGCAGCGGCTGACGGCCCGGCATCAGCAGCAGCGCTGGCATCCCAGAAGGTGGGCCGCCAGTTCACATCCAGCGCGATCGACACACCAGCCGCCGCGGCCAGCTGCACCGCAGAGGCCAGCGCCGCCGCTGCCGCAGCGGAAGCCAGGGGGATGGTGCCGATCTGCAACCAGCGCGCGCCAGCGAGCAGAGGCGGCAAGGCCGTCTGCACCGCCGCGGCATCGAGGGCCTGATCTGCGAACCCCTCGCCCCGATCTCCCGCAAAGCCGCCGAAGCACCGGTCGCCGCCACGGTCGCGGTGCACCAACACGATGCGGCAAGGGCGCTGGGGATCCCGCTGGAGCGCGCTGAGGTCAACAGCGCGGCTGGCTAAGAGCTGCACAAAGGCATCGCCGATGGGATCGCGGCCAAGGCGGCCCACAAACGCCGATGGGGTGCCGAGCTGCGCCAAGGCGCAGGCCACGTTGGCGGGGGCACCGCCGAGGCGGTCGCTGCATTGCTCGGGTGGGGCCGTGGAGGGATCCCCCCCGAGCGGTCCGAGACGATCCACCAAAGCCTCACCCAGACAGATCACCTGGGGCGCTGGCGCAGCAACCATCGCTCAGGCGGCCTCAGGCCGCAGCGGCACTGCCTTCAGCTTGCAAACGCTTGAGCAAGGCAGCAATGATCCGGGCATTCGCTGCAGGGAAGGGGTAGTCGCCGAGCTGAGCCGGATCCACCCACCGCACCTGCTGACTGGCCAAGGGCTGGGGCTCGCCTGAGAGCCAGCGGCAGAGATGCACCACAAAGCGCAAGCGCTTGTGGCTGTAGGCATGCTCGAGCGTGATCAGCTCATCGCCTACCTCGGCCTCAATGGCCAGCTCCTCCTGCAGTTCGCGGCGGATCGTGGCCTCAATCGCCTCCCCAGGCTCCTGCTTGCCGCCTGGGAATTCCCACAGCCCACCAAGCAGTCCCTCGTTGAGGCGTTGATCGATCAACACCTGGCCGAACTCGTTGAGCACCACCCCCACACCGATCACCTGGAAAGGCAGCTCACGGGAGGTCTCCGTCACGGGATAGGCGGCAGGGTCGCCGGCAGCGTAGGCAGCGCAATGGAGCTGCCAGGGGCATTGCGCACAGCTGGGATTGCGGGGTGTGCAAAGCGTGGCCCCGAGATCCATCAAGGCCTGGTTGAAATCGCGAGCTCGGTCTGGATCGAGCAAGGCCTCACTCAGCGCCCAGAACCGCTTCAGCTCCCGAGCCGGTGGCCGCTCACAGGCGATCAGTCGAGCCAACACCCGTTTCACGTTGCCATCGAGGATGGCGAAAGGCTGATTGAAGGCCGAGGAGAGGATGCTGCCCGCGGTGCTGCGGCCGATACCCGGCATTGCCAGCCAGCTCTCAATGTCCTGGGGCCAGCTCTGCGGCGCCACCATCTGGGCCTGCAATTGGCGGGCTCCCACCAGCAGCCTTCGGGCCCGGGAGTAGTAACCGAGCCCCTGCCAGAGCAAGAGCACGTCGTGCTCCTCAGCTGCAGCCAGGGCTTCCAGCGTTGGGAAGGCGTCTATCCAGCGCTGCCAGTAGGGGAGCACCACCTGCAACTGGGTTTGCTGGAGCATCACCTCCGCTACCCAGATGGGATAGGGATCCAGGGAATCGCTGGGTTCAGGCGGACCTCCGCCGGGGTTGAGCTTCCAGGGAATGCTGTGGCGGCCGTGTTGCCGCCACCAGCTCAGGAGCAACTCGCGCAGCGATCTGAGCTGAGCCGGTGACAACTCAGACAGCCACGTAGGCCTGCACATTTTCACTGAGGCGGCGCAGACCGGCGAGGCCGTCGCGCTCGAGGTTGCGAACGCGATCGCGGCTCATGCCCAGGATGCGACCGATACCGGTGAGGCTCATCGGCTCATCGGGATCGGGCACATCGGCGCAGGGAATCGCGTAGCGCATCTTCAAGACGCGGCACTGCAGATCGGGCAGTTGCTCGAGCAGATCGCGCATGTCGCTGCGCAGGCATTCGCCGTCCACGAGCTCTTCCGGCTGCGTGCCTTCCGCCGCAAGCAGATCGAGCAGCTCGGTGTCGTCGCCGTCGCCCACCTTCGTCTCCAGGCTCACCGG
>JBEDHJ010000070.1:0-4811 GCA_041174205.1 Cyanobacteriota bacterium
ACAACCGCCACGGCGAATGGTGGTTGCTGGCTCAACTGGCGTTGATCGCAGCCCACCTGCTGCCGCCATGGCCCACCCCGGGTGGCTGGGGCTACGCCTGGCCTCTGCCGCTGGCCATCGCTGGCGCGGCTCTGTTCTTGGTGGGTCTGCTGCTGGCTGCCCAGGCTTTCTGGCGGCTCGGCCCCAGCCTCACGCCCCTGCCTGATCCCAAGCCCGGCGCGGCCCTGATCACCAGCGGTGCCTATGGACGCTGCCGCCATCCGCTGTATCAGGCCGTGTTGCTCTGTTCGGTGGGGGTGGTGTTGGCGCTTGGCAGCCTGTTGCATCTGGCACTGCTGCTGGGCTTGTGCGCCGTGCTTGGGGGCAAGGCGCGGCGGGAGGAGCGCATGCTCATGGCGCTTCACCCTGAGTACGCCGCCTACCGGTTGGTCACGCCCGCGATCATTCCGGGGCTGCCGTGGCTGGATTGGCGCTGTTGAGAACTTTCAGTCGTTCCGACTGGCGGCCAACCCCCAGAACAGGCCGTAGAGCGCGGCCATCAGGCCAAGGCTCGTGCCCCAGCCTGGGCCGAGGGCCCAGCCCAATCCCAGATTGATCACGGCGCCTGCTCCGAGAGCCAGCAGCAGGCTGCTCACCACCAGGGCCACCAGTTGGCTGCCTTCATCCAGCGGCCCGGCGGCCAGCGCTTCTTCCAGGAGGCTTAGCGGTGCACTGAGCGGTAGGTACACCGCCAGGGCCCATAGGGCGGTTCCGGGCAGCAGCAGGGCCCAGCTTTCAGGAATCCAGTCGGGCACCAGGCAGCCGGCGGTGGAGATCTCCCTAGCATCCACCACCCTGCCTGGTGTTGCCGGTGACCGTTGCAGCGGCTTGGACCTTTGAGGGCCATCCGATCCACAGCCTCAGCCGCGAGCCCGCTGGTGCGACCAGAGGGCCCGCGATCTTGCTGGTGCACGGCTTTGGGGCCTCTACCGATCACTGGCGCTTCAACATCCCGGCGCTGGCTGAGCACTACGAGGTGCATGCCCTCGATCTGCTCGGGTTCGGCCGCAGCGCCAAGCCCGAGGGTCCCCGCTATGGCGGTGCCCTCTGGCGCGATCAGTTGGTGGCCTACGTCCAGGAGTGCATCGGGCGGCCCACCGTCCTGGTGGGCAATTCGCTGGGGGGCTACGCCGCCCTGGCGGCCGGCGCCGCCCTCGGCAATCAGTGCGCGGGTGTGGCGCTGCTCAACGCGGCAGGGCCCTTCTCCGATGAGCAAGGTGAGCCGAAGGGCTGGGGGGCGATCGCCCGCCGCACCATTGGTAGTGCTCTGCTCAAGAGCCCGATCCTGCAGCGGCTGCTGTTCGAGAACATGCGCCGCCCCGGCAATGTGCGCCGCACCCTCCGGCAGGTCTACATCGACCCCACCAACGTGGATGACGAGCTGGTGGAATCGATCCTGCGCCCCAGCCGCGATCCCGGAGCGTTCGGGGTGTTTCGAACCGTGTTCGACATTCCGCGCGGTCAGCCCCTCGATGAGCTGTTCGCCCAGCTGCAGGCGCCGCTGCTGTTGCTCTGGGGCATTCGCGATCCCTGGATCAATGCGGCCGGTCGTCGTGGCGCCTTCCAGCGCCATGCCCCAGCCAACACCACGGAAGTGGTGCTGCAGGCGGGTCATTGCCCCCACGACGAGGTGCCGGATCAGGTGAACCGGGCCATGGTGGAGTGGCTGGCCACGCTCTGATGACTCTCTCCCGCGTCGAGACCCCCTATCCCCATTGGCAGTTCAGCGCTGCCAACGGGGATCAGCTGTGGGTGGTGCCGGAGCGCGGTGGTCTCCTCACCGGCTGGCGTTGCAGCGGTGCGGAACGGCTGTATTTCGATGCCGAGCGCTTTGCCGATCCCAGCAAGAGCGTGCGCGGGGGCATCCCGGTGTTGTTTCCCGTGTGCGGGAACCTGCCGAACAACCAACTGCTGCTGCCCCAGGGCAACTTCCCCATGGCGCAGCATGGCTTTGCCCGGGATCTGGCCTGGCAGCTCGAGCCCCTGGATGGTGCGGACGGTATCCGTCTCTGTCTGAGCGATAGCGAGGTCACCCGTGCCGCCTATCCCTTCCACTTCCGGCTCATGCTCGAGTACAGCCTCGAGCCCAGCGCTCTGGCGATCCGTGCCCTGGTGGAGCATCTCGATGGGCACGCCGTGATGCCCTTTGCGTTTGGCTTGCATCCCTATCTGCAGGTGCAAAGCCTGGAGGCCGCCCGGTTGGAGGGCCTGCCGGAGCGCTGTTTCGATCACCTCAGCGCCGCTGAGGCTGCCACCGTTGATCAGCTGAAGCGGCTGCCTGAGGGGGTGGATCTGCGGGTCGATCCGTCGAGCGGTGCGGCTGCTCCCCGTTTGGTCACGGGGGCTGGTGGCATTGAGCTGCAGATGCAAGTGCCCTTCGGCCACGCCGTGGTGTGGAGCGATCCACCGCGCTCGATGGTGTGCCTGGAGCCCTGGAGTGCCCGTCGCGGCGAGCTCAGCCTGTCCTTGCAGCCTGGCGAAAGCTGTGAGCTGCGCTGTCGCTACGCGCTCACGCCTGCCTGAGGCACCCCCGGCAACCTGCCGCGGGCCAGCTGCTGCAGTGGATCGAACTCCCGCTTCACCGCCTCGATCATCCCGGAGGCGGGACTGGTCTCCCAGGCGGGGATCGGGCTGCTGCTCGTTGGTTGCAGCAAGACGCTGAGCTGGCCTCCCAAGGCCTGGCAGCGCTGCCGCAGCTGCGTCACCCGAAAGGCGGGGAGCTGCTCCGAGTGGGCCCAGACCATGCCCAGGCCTGCGCCGGCAGCCAGGCAGCAGGGAAGGTCCCGCAGGGCGGGTTCGTTGAGCAGCTCGATGGCCTTCGCAGGCAGAACTCCCAGTCGCAACAGCCAGTCACTGCAGCCGCTGCGGCTGCGGACCTCCAACTCCAGGAGCTGCTCCTGATCGAGTCGCTGCGTTTCCACGCCGGCTGCAGCAGCGGCGCTTTGGTGTTGCTGCAGTTGATCGTCGATGGCAGCGGCGCTGACGCTGGCCAGGGCCAACAGCAGGGCTGGATGGTCGCTGCCGCTCAGGGCTGGGCTCAGCCAATCGAGCCTTTGCGGCATCAAGGGGGCCGTGAGACAGCCCCGCCGCAGCTCCTCCAAGGCGGCCAGTGGGCCATGCAACAGCAGGCCGCTGCGCTGGCGCGGCAGGGGGTAGGTGCGCAGGGTGAGCTCTGTGATCAAGCCGAGGCTGCCCCAGCTGCCGCTGAACAGCCGCATCAGGTCGTAGCCGGCCACGTTTTTCACCACCTTTCCGCCGGCCCTAGCCGCCGTGCCATCGGCCCGTAGCAGCTCAAGGCCAATCAGTTGATCGCGCACCCCCAGATAGCGCTGCCGCAGCCCCCCCGCCAGACCTCGGGCAATCAGTCCGCCCACCGTGCCGCTCGATTCGCCGGCGGGGCCGCTGCCCCAGGGCCAGTCGATCGCCAGCCATTGGCCCGCGGTTGCCAGTTCTGCCTGGAGGCTCTGGAGGGGGAGTCCCGCCTGCACGGTGACCGTGAAATCACCTTTGCAGTGCTCCACCACGTTGCTGAGCCGCGCTGTACTCACGACGAGCGGCTCGCTCTCGCCTGGCTCAGGCCACACAGGCGTTCCCCAGCTCAATCGGCTGCCACTGCCGGCGGGCAGCCAGGGCCGGGCCTGCTGGTGCAGCTCCCGCACCAGCTCCTGCAGCGCGCTGGGCTCAGGGCAGATCACGGCACGATGGTGCCATGGCAGAGCGGCGCAAGGTCATCGTTCTTGATGACGACCCCACTGGATCGCAGACGGTGCACAGCGCGCCGCTGCTGTTGCGCTGGGATGCCGAGAGCCTGCGGAGGGGGTTACAACACCCGTCTCCACTGCTGTTTGTACTCGCCAACACGCGTGCCCTGGAACCCGAGGTCGCTCGTCAGCGCATCCAGGAGATCTGCCGCACTCTGCGGCCATTGCTTGAGGAAGCCCGGGCGGCAGGTGAGCTCGATCGCTGGTTGATCGTCAGCCGGGGGGATTCCACCTTGCGGGGCCATTTCCCCGTGGAAGTGGACGCCATTGCGGCCGAACTGGGGCCGTTTGACGCCACCTTGCTGGCGCCCGCTTTCCTGCCTGGGGGCCGCACCACCCGCGGTGGAGCGCACTACCTGCACGGGGAGCCCGTTCACAGCACGGTTTTTGCCCGCGATCGCCTATTCGGCTTCAGCACCAGTGATCTGGCCGCCTGGGTGGAGGAGAAGACCGCCGGCCGGATCAACGCAGTGGCGGTGGAGCGGATTGGCTTGGCGGAGCTGGACGGCTCGCCCGAACGCTTGCGGGCGCGATTGGCGGGCTTGGGCCATCAGCAGGTGGTTGCGGTGGATGCGGAGCAACCGGAACAGCTGGAAGCGCTCGGGGCCGCGGTCTGGGCGGTGAGCGATCCAGCCTTGCCGGAGCCCCGGCGTTTGTTGTTCCAATCCGCCGCCAGCTTGATCAACGGCCTGGTGCCGCTGCCGCCTCAGCCCTTGGATGCAGCGGGGTTGGCTGGTTTGCGCCGCCGTGATGGCAACGGTGCACCGTTGCCGGTGCTGGTGATGGTGGGATCCCATGTGCCGCTGGCGGATCAGCAGCTGGAGGCGTTGCTGCAAGAGCCTGGATGCCGCGGGCTGGAGTTGCCGGTGGCCAAGCTGGCCCGGGTGTTAGACGGGCCGGCTCCCAAAGAACTCCTGGCATCTCTGGAGCAGGACTGGCTGGCCACGCTGCGCCAGCTCTTACAGCAAGGCCTGACGCCGGTCTTGTCGACCAGTCGCGGTGAACTGAGCT
>JBEDHJ010000071.1:0-4687 GCA_041174205.1 Cyanobacteriota bacterium
CAAATCCTGGCCTGGGCGGAGAGCTGGTGGAATCAAACCGAAGCCGATCAACACCTGCGGGAACGCAACCAGCCGATCTGGCGCAGCCTCACCGCCAACCGCGCCGAGCTCTATCGGGAGGTGGA
Organism: Cyanobacteriota bacterium; assembly: GCA_041174205.1. Classification (GTDB taxonomy): domain Bacteria; phylum Cyanobacteriota; class Cyanobacteriia; order PCC-6307; family Cyanobiaceae; genus Vulcanococcus. The sequence goes on from JBEDHJ010000071.1 coordinate 126, forward strand.
TGGCTTAGCGCTGGTGGAGGCCCCCCATCTGGCGACAGGCTTCGGGCAATCGGGCCCCTATTGGAGCCGCCACTATCGCTTCTTTCGCGGAGGACGCGAACTCACCGTGATCCGCGAGGTGTTCTCCCCGGCACTGGAGCGCTGGCTGGGGCCGGCCCAACACATTGCTTCATAACGTCTTATTACAGAGGTTGCGAGTGGCTACAAGTTCAACTTGACAGGTTGCAGGGAGTTGTGATTGACCCAGCATGGAGCCAGAAACAACAACGTCATGCTTCGTTCGGTTCCCAGCGGCAAGGGCCCGCCGGCGGCCCCCATCAGCGAGCCCCAATGGCTCTCGCTCACCGATCTCGGTCGCATCTATGGCATCTCTGCAGTCCATTGCGGCCGTTTACTGAGCGAGGCCGGCCTGCGCGACAGCAGCGGGCAGCCCAGTCGCCATGCTCTGCGCTGCGGCTGTGCCATCCGCGGCCATCAGCCCCACGCCCATGGCCCCACCCAGTGGCATCGTCAGCACTGCCGAGCAGCGTTTGAGCGCGCCGGATTGCAACCGATCCAGCGCACCACCCTGGTGCAGCAATGGGCCCAGCTGCTGAGCGCCCTCACCGAGGGATCCCCGTCGATCAGCACCAGTGCCGATCAGATGGCTGAAGATCTGCCCTCCGAACTGGTCGATCCAGTGAACGCCGAGCTGCGGGACATCGGCTGCAGCTTCCAGGTGAGCAATCGGGGCCACGCACCCCATCCCCATCAGTCGAAGCGCCGGCGCGTGGAGCGCGGCAACATCCGGCCGCTCTGAGGCGCCACAGATACGTCCGGCTCCGGTGGGCTGGGCCTGCTGTCAGACCCACGCTGCCAGCGCTGGAGGGTGAAGCTGTCGTCCTCAGGCCAGTCCTGAGCGGCGGCCTGCCCTCGCCGGGAGATGGCCTCTAGAGGCTGCCGGCGAGGGCGGCGTTGGGGCTCAGATTTGGGTTGAGTCTGAGCAGGTTGTCCCGGCGGTTGCTCCCAGGATTCCCGCCAACCCTCCTCGTCTTCCAGCAGCCAATCGAGCTTGTCTTCCACCCAGCGGCCGAGGTGGTCGAGTTTGAGGCCGCTGGAGCGGCCGCCTGGCCTGGAGCCGGGCCGGGCTCCAGAAACGCCATCCACCAGCTGCCGCCCAGCTGAGACCCACTGATCGAGGCGCTGCTCGAGGCGGGGTTCTGGCCGCCGGGATGGGCGACGCTCAAAGCGCTCATCGAGCCGGCGGTCCTCAGGGCGCTCCTGAGGCCAGTTGTCGTAAGCATCCACCATCTGCAGAGGCTAGGGGGGCCAGAGGGGGAGATCAGCGGCTCAAGCGCCTGGCCCGCAGCCAACGCTCACGCGCCAGACCCACCAGGGCGATCGTCAGCCCGCTCCACTGCAATGCCCACAACGCGGTGCCCATGGCCGGCAACCTAGGCGGCCGCCGGCTCAAACACCAGCTGGCAACTGGCATGCCAGCGCCCGCCATGCAACCGCTCACAGCAGGCACGGCACGCCACTCCTGGGCGGCGCCGGCGATAGGGCGACTGCAATCCGCAGCTGGGGCAACGGGCCAACCAGCGGGCCGGCTCGCTGGGCACTGGAAAGCGATGGCGCACGCTCACCACAAACTGCTGCTGGGCCGCGTTGATCGCCGCCATGCGCGCCCGGAAGTGGGGGCCATGCACCTCATCGGCCCGCACTACCCGGTGCACCCAGGCATGGATCATCTCGTGGCAGAGGGTGCTGGTGGTGGCCTCCTGGGCCAGGGGCTCCAGCAGCGGCCGCGACAGCACGATCTCGCTGATCAACCGTCCGTTTCGATCCCGTCCATAGCGATAGAGGCCTGCACTGCGCCGCATACGGCCGTCGCTCCACCGCACGGCGACCAGCGCGGCACCATCAACATCCACTAGAGAACCCTGAAAATGCTCTCGGTTGAGCCGGTGAAACAGCGGCAACAGTGGAACGAGTGGCACGCAAAACGCAACTCGAGTTGGCACACCCACTCTGACGGATCAGAATTGGGAACTGAGTCACCCCGCATCAACCGAGACGAGAAACCACGCAACCCTTTCATGGCCACGTGACGAGCAATAGCCTGCACATTGCGACAATCTCGACTATTAGAGTTGCGACCCAAATCAGACGCATCACCGAACAACCCCTCCACTTGGAGGCCTAAGCCGGCCGCAAGAGACATGACATGTCGAACAGTCACTGAAAAATCTCCGCCATAAAGAAATCCTGTATTTTCCAGGAGAACCGACCCCGAGTCCTAGGTTTAACAAAGAAACTGGCCAGCTCTGGCCCACGATTTCTCTCTTAACCTTCAACTACCAGCGGAGCTACATGTTACTAAATGCGCACGGAGAACCGAAAGGCAGAATCGGAGTTCTCATTGAAGAACACTTTGATATGACCGAGTACCGCCTTTTCAATAAGCGCTTTCCCGCCGCTGGCTATGACCTGGAATACATGTCCAACCTGTGGGGGAATGCCTCTTTGCAATTTGGATCCAATCCCGACAATGGATGGGTCGAAGAGCACTTAATAGTCGCCAAAGATGTCAAAGATGTCAACCCCGTTGATTACAAGGGCTTTCTACTAATTGGCGCCTACGCCACGGACCGCTTGCGCTACACCGTAAAACCCGCCAAGGGAAAACCCAATGACGCACCCGCGGTCGAACTCCTGCGACGAATCAACGCCACCCCAGGGGTCAAGATTGGCACGATTTGCCACTCACTATGGCTGATGTGCGCAGATCGCAGCCTCCTTGAAGGCCGCCGTGTCACCTGCGCACACAACATTATTTGCGATGTCGAAAATGCTGGCGCCGAGGTTCAATATGGAGACGACGGAACAGTCGGGAGCGTTATTGATGGCGATTTGATCACGGCCAAGCATCCCGCATTCACGGATGAACTGATCGATTTGTTCATCCAGCAGATTGAATCCTAGCCAAAACCCAGGCTCAAAACGAAACGCGATTCAGCGTCTCCGATTCGAAATATTCCATCCCAGCCCTCTCAGTGCGGAGGGCTTTGCAATGCAAATGAGGCGTGAGGCAGGGAGCAGCGAAAAACTTGCCTTTTGAGGTTCATAATCAGCCAGAACCATGGTGGCATGATCTCAAAAGCTGTAAAAGTCATGAGCAAATGCTCCTGATTCAACGGTTTAATCCGTGCGCGGAGATTCTTGAGGGCATGGGTGAGCGACAACAAAAGTTCGCCTAAGGGAGCCTTGGTGGCCTGGGCAAGCCCAACTGCCCGGCCTTGCAGCACCAAGCAAGTGCTGGAACCCGCACTGCTCTGCAATGGGCCTGGTCCTGCAGAATCACCCCCACTCCACCCCGCGCGCCCATGGACGGACAACTGGTGCAGACGATCGGCACCAAGGCCCTGATGGCCGGTGCCGGCGCGCTGCTCCTCTACTGGACGATCAGCGCTGTGAAACTGGTGCTGAACGCGCGGGGCATCAACCCGGTGATCAAGCAGTTCTTCACCCAGGTGGCCTCCGGTCGGGTGGATGCCGCCTACCTACTCACCACCAAGAACTACCGCTCCCATGTGAACCGGCAGCAGTTCATTCGCTTCCTGGCCGGGCTGCAGCTGAACAAATACCGCAACCTCAAGTCGGGCCGGCCCCGCATTCAGGAGGACCAGATCATCCTTACGGTGAAACTCAAGGCCGAAAACAACGAGGAACTGCCCCTCGACTTCACCTTTGTGAAGGTGGAAGAGGACTGGAAGGTGGACCGCATCCAGAAGGCTGCTGCCTGACCCATCGTCATCCGTGAGCCGCAACCCCACCGAAGGCCTAGCGGCTGAGCAGCGCGGCCGAGCAGACGAATTGCGTGGGCTCCTCAATCGAGCCGCCCACGCCTATTACGTGCTGGATGCTCCCGAGATGGAGGATCCGGTCTACGACCGGCTCTACCGGGAGCTGGTCGATCTGGAGGCAGCCCATCCGGAGCTGATCACAGCCGATAGCCCCACCCAGCGCGTGGGCGGGGCACCGGCCCAGGGCTTCCAAAGCGTGCGTCATCGCATCGGTCTGCTCAGCCTCGACAACGCCTTCAACACAGCGGAATTGGAGGCCTGGTATGCGCGGCTTCTCAAGGTGCTCGACCGGGACCTCGGCGCCGCACTGCCGATGGTCGGCGAGCTCAAGATCGACGGCAATGCCCTTGCCCTCAGCTACGAGCACGGCGTGCTGGTGCGGGCCGCCACCCGCGGCGATGGCGAGCAAGGCGAGGAGATCACCGCCAATGTGCGCACGATCGGCGCTGTGCCCCTGCGGTTGCAGCTCGACAATCCACCGGCCTGGCTGGAGGTGCGGGGTGAAGCCTTCATCCCCGATGGCACCTTTGCCCTGATCAATGCGGAGCGAGACAGCCGCGGTGAAGCGCTGTTCGCCAACCCCCGCAACGCCTGCGCCGGCACCCTGCGCCAGCTCGATCCCAAGGTGGTAGCGGCGCGGCGGCTGGATTTTTTCGCCTACACCCTGCATCTCCCGCCGGATTGGCAACCCGCCGCGACTGATCCAGCGGCACCGAC
>JBEDHJ010000072.1:0-3083 GCA_041174205.1 Cyanobacteriota bacterium
CGGCCCTGGCCCGGCGTGGTCTCGCTCCCCTGATTCGCTGGCAGCTGCATCGCCTGCGCCAGTGGGATGTGATCAGCGCCCAGAGGCCCGATGCGCTGATCGCCAACTCCCGTTTCACCGCCGCCCGCATTCGCCGCTACTGGGGCCGTTCGTCCACGGTGGTGCATCCGCCGGTTGCCCTGGAGCGCTTTCGTTGGGATCAGCCTCGCGACGACGTCTATCTCTGTCTGTGCCGGCTGGTGCCCTACAAGCGGGTGGACTTGGTGGTGGAGGCATTCAACCGTGCCGGTTTGCCGCTGGTGGTGATTGGCGATGGGCCGGAACGCTCGCGCCTGGAGGCCATGGCCGGACCTTCGGTGCGCCTGCTGGGTCGCTTGCCGCAGGCACAGGTGAACGAGTGGCTGGCCCGTTGCCGGGCCTACGTCTACGCCGGTCTGGAGGATTTCGGCATTGCGCCGGTGGAGGCCATGGCGGCCGGAGCGCCGGTGATCGGGTTGGGGCAGGGCGGGCTGCTCGACAGCGTGCGCTGCATCAGCAGCGGCTGTGAACAGCCCACCGGCTTGCTCTTCCCGGAGCAGAGCGCCGGCTCGCTGCTGGCGGCCTTGGAGCACTTCGAGCAGCAACACCTCTGGCAGCAGCTGCCGGCTGAGCAGCTGCGCCAATGGGCGGAGCGGTTTGGGCCGCAGCGCTTCCGTCAGCGCATGGGGGCCCTGATCGAGCAGGTGTGGAGCCGTCACCAGCGCTTGCGGGTGGAGCGCAGCCGGCCGGTGTCTGTGCCTCTGGGGTGAGTGACCGCAGCCGGCAAGCCCCCGGTGCAGCGGACTTCTTTAATGACAGCAATGCTGCTCTGAGTTTCCCGCCGTTTGTCCGCTGCCTCCTCAATCCCGGCTGAAGCCACCGCCAGCAGCCTGTTGGCGGCTCAGTCGTTGCGGGGCCGGGTCCTCAAGCGCGGCGGCGACATCGTGTTTTCGCTGCTGGTGCTCACGCTGGGATCACCGCTGTTCCTGCTGCTGGCGGTGTTGGTGAAGTTGAGCTCCCGGGGTTCGGTCTTCTATTGCCAGCGGCGGATCGGCCGCGGCTACAAGGGATTCGGTTGCCTCAAGTTCCGCACCATGCGGGCGGATGCGGATCGGGTGCTGGCTTCGGTGCTGGCGGCGGATCCAACGCTGCGGGCGGAATTTGAGCGGGATCACAAGCTCAAGCGCGATCCCCGCATCACACCCCTGGGGAAGTTTCTGCGCCGCTCCAGCCTGGATGAATTGCCCCAGTTCATCAACGTGCTGCGCGGCGAGATGAGCGTGGTGGGGCCTCGGCCGATCGTGTGGGATGAGCTGCGCCGCTATGGCCGTCGCATGGATGAGGTGCTCGCCGTGCGCCCCGGCCTCACGGGGCTCTGGCAGGTGTCAGGCCGCAACAACCTCACCTACCGCACGCGCGTGCGCCTCGATCTCACGTACGTGCGTCACCGCAACTTCTGGCTGGACTTGGGCATCGTGCTGCGCACGATTGGTGTGGTGCTGCTGCCGATGGACCGCGGCGCCTATTGAGCAGCGCTGATGCCGGCTCCGAGTGCCAGACCTGCCGCTATCCACAGGATTTCCAGCCTCAGGCTCAGCTGCAAGATCCGTTGCACAGAGGCCTGGCTCGCGGGTGGGCAGCCCTTCGCGAGCAACGGCTTGGCTTTGAGCGTGTCGCCGTAGCGGTTGAGGCCCCCCAGCTGCACGCCGGCGGCATGGGCATAGGCAGCCTGCGACACACCCGCATTGGGGGAAGGATCGGGGGCGCCATCCCGCTGGGCGGCTTGCAGCAGGGGAACGCAGCGCCTCGCGGTGCTGACCCCGGCGACCAGTGGCAGGCTTAACGCCACCAGCCGGCAGGGCAGCCACACCAGCAGATCATCGAGCCGCGCCCCGGCAGTGCCCAGCCAGCTCAGCCGACCGACGCGGTAGCCCAGCATCGAATCGAGGGTGCTGGCGGCTTTAAAGCCCCAGGCGAGACAGAGCGGCCCAGGTCCCCCTGTGAGGCCGGCGCTCCAGAGCGCTGCGCCCACCAGCATCCAGAACAGGGGGGCGAACAGGCCGTCTACGGCATTTTCGCTGGAGGTTTCGGCGGCGGCTCGCAGGATCTCTGCCGCGTTGAGTTCCTCGGTGCTCCGTCCCACGATCCAGCTCAGGGCGCGGCGAGCGGGTTCGAGATCCGCGCTAGCAGCTGAGGTTCTTGAATCCCGTACGGAATGCACGGATGACGCATTGCTTGGGTTGGGCTGCCCGATGGTGTCGTCCTGGGGGTTCCCGGGCGGCAGGGTGCGGAGCACGCCGCGCACCGCCTGCTCCAGGCTGCGGCCCGCCAGGGCGCTGGCCAGGGCGATCAGTAGCAGCAACAGGCCGAGCGTCACGGCAAGAGGCGCCGGGAGCTCAGTCCTGCAGAGCTGCTGAGCCGCCTGTTCCAGGAGCCAGCCGGCACCGCCGCTGCCGCCCACCAGCAGCACAGTGATCACAACACCAGCCAGGCGCAGTGCCAGCGGCCGATCACCTGCCCAACGCTCTGCGAGCTGCCGCAACCGACTGATCCACCAGCCCATCACCTCAACCGGGTGGAGGCACCAGCGTGGGTCTCCCACCAGCCGATCGAGGCCGGCGGCGGCGATGACCAGCAAAAAGGGGTGGATCCCCGTGAAGGAATCCACCCCAGAATCCAGCAGCGTCATGGCTGCGAGAGAGAAGCCCGAATCAGGCGGCCTTCAGCCAGGAGAACATCGAGCGCAGGCCTTTGCCCACTTGCTCGATCGGGTGCTGGCTGTCGCGGTCGCGGATTTTCTGCATCTCAGGCTTGCCGGCTTCGCACTCGGCCACGAAGTTGCGGGCAAAGGTGCCGTCCTGGATGTCGGCCAGGATGCGCTTCATCTCGGCCTTGGTGTCGGCGGTGATCAGGCGGGGGCCGCTCACGTAGTCGCCGTATTCAGCGGTGTTGGAGATCGAATCGCGCATGGCGGTCAGGCCGCCCTTCACCATCAGATCCACGATCAGCTTCACTTCGTGCAGGCACTCGAAGTAGGCCAGCTCGGGCTGATAGCCGGCTTCCAC
>JBEDHJ010000073.1:0-9155 GCA_041174205.1 Cyanobacteriota bacterium
TGCTGGATAGCAACGGCTCCAGGTGAAGGATGCTGATCTGATGAACCTTTGTTGTCCAGGAAATCTCCGGCATGCCAATGTCGGGATCTGATCGCAGCGTAGTTTCACTGATATCCCAGAATTGGAAGGTATCTTCCTTCACTCCGAGCTGTGTTGTGTGCTGTCAATGACCACAGATCGCTTGCCATCTCGAAGCCGGCTGACTTCTTGCTGGTTCTGTTTGCCCATTAAAACGCTGTTTGTATCCCACCGAGGGCCAACTGGTCGTGGCTCTGACTTGATCTCAGTCCTGGGGGAGTAGCGGTCCTCCTGTCTGGCGGCGGATGCTCACCACGGCCGGTCTTGGCGGGCGTCCTGGAACGCCGGAGGGCCAGTTAGAGCCCAAGGGGACGGTTCGCAGCTGCTCGAAACGGTTGCCTTCACGGTCGCGGAGCTGGAAGGCTTGCATCTCCGCTTCTCCGGGGCGATGGGAGCCGTGTTCTTCGCCAGGATGCTGAACCGCCAAAAAGAGCGTGGATTCGTCGCTGTCGAAGCAGGGACCAGTGAGTTCGCATTCCATCGGTCCGCTGGCAAATAGCAGAGCCTCCTGATCGCCGCCGCCGTCCCGAGGGAGGAGCCAGCAGGCGTTGTTGCCGAACAGATCCATTTGGCTGTCGCTGCTGGAGCGATCGGTCACCATCCACACGTTTCCGCTCCGATCGATCGCCAGGTTGTCGGGATTGGCGAAGCCCAGGCCCCCTTCCCAGGGAGGTCCTCCTGTGGCCGCCATGCGCCAATGGAACTTGCCGCCAGGTCTGCCTTCTTGGACTGGACTGTCAGTCAGCCGCATCACCCAGCCATAGGGCCAAGCTTTCTCACCACTAGGCCCCCGAAACACTGCTGGGTCGGCACGACCACCCTCATCGGATCCGCCCATCGTGAATGCGATTAGTAGGTCGCCTGTGCGGGGATCGATTTCGGTGTCTTCAGGCCGAGCGGTGGGTGTGGCTCCGATCGCATTCGCCGCTAGATGTGCATCGATCAAGATTGCACCCATTTGCCTCATCCCCTCTCCTGGGTAGAGGTCAGCCAGGGTCCGGTAGCGCTGGCAGTAGCGCTCAAGCTGTTCATCGCTCTCGATCCGCTCGCTTCCCGGTTGGCTGCGGTCGCTGTGGGGCAGGGTGATGAACCCGGCTCCCCCGATTTGCTCGTAGTGGCTCGGAGGCTGGGGGGCGACGGCAGTTTCTGGAGCTAGCAGCAACCACCGGCCGCTGCCATCCGAATCCAGCTGGGCCACTTCCAGCCGTCCAGCCTCGAGCAAGTGTGAGTTGCTCGGATCCTTGGGATCGCGAATCGCTTCGTTGCTGACGAAGCGATAGAGGTGGCCGCCATGGCGATCACATGCGGAGTACACCACCAGTGGTTCTCCAGGGTTGGCCCGCACGGCCACGGCCTCATGGCGAAAGCGACCGAGCCAGCTGTGTTTGATGGCCGGCCGGTGCGGCCGCTGTGGATCGAGTTCCACCATCCATCCGTATTTGTTGCCGGCCAGGCCGAAGGGGTTGCCGAGGCCAGCGATGGAGGTGCCGTTGAAGCGAAACGGGCAGGCTGATGGTGGGGGCGAACTGCCGTCGGCATACACCGCCTCCACCACCTGGGTTTGCACGTTTTCCTCGGCCGAGAGCACGGTGCCCCAAGGGGTCTGGCCGCCTGAGCAGTTGGCGAAGCTACCGATCACCCGGTCTCCAAGCCCATCGTCGTAGCCGAGTCGGCTGGGTTGGCGGAACACCGCTGCAGCCGGTCCGCTCACCCGCAGTTGCTGGTTGGGGTCATGCAACCCCTGCAGTCCGTCGATGCGACGGTCGAGGGCTGTGGCCTGATGGCGCCAACTCCCGCCACTGCGGCTCAGGGACGCCACGCCAATGCCGAGATCAGCCATGGCTGCGGTGGCCACCTTCTCCGCCATCGTGCGTAGCTGGTCGTCTGCTGGCAGGCTGCGCACATCTACGCTGCCACCGGCTGCCTGCATCGCTTGGGCTAAGGCGCTGAAGGGCAGCTCCACTCCATGGGCATCGGCGTAGCCAGCGCACCAAGACCGGGCGCTGATGTATTCGAAATTGATGGTGAGCAGACCACGATCCTCGCCAAGCGGAGTGAAGGCGAGGTAGTCGTTGTTGAACCCCATCACGCCTTCACCGAGCTGATCTCCCCAGCTCAGCAACACATCCGCTCTGTAACCCTCCGGAACCTGCAGGCGATCCAGCAGCCCAATGCGCTTGTAGTGGCGCTGCTGTTCACCCGCGCTGAGGCCATCGCTGGGTAGCGGGATCGGTCCCAGCAGTGGTTTGAAAGGGGAAGACTGGCCAGGAGTGGTGGATGACCGGCTCGCCAGGACAGGCTGAGCGATTCCCGCGGCTCCCAACCCCAGCAGCTGGAGGAGCAGCGTGCGCCTGTGGATCACGGTGTTTCGCAGCGCGGGGAACGGCGGGCTTCCAGCACGGCCAGACGACTGGTCTGCAGTGGATTGAGATTGTCGTCGCTCACCAGAAGGATCGAGGGTTGTCCAGCTGACAACGCCGGCCCGATGCTCATGCCCTCCCAGTTTTCGGGGGTGAGGCCGACGCTCTGCAGATCCCAACTGTGCAGGGCATGGGCAACCGTTCCAACGGCGGGCAGCGGATAGAGGCGCAGCTGGTTGCTCCACTGCAAGGGCTCGTTGTACCGGCGCCAGAGCGTGAGCAGCATCGGCGCGTCGCGACCACGGTCCGACTCGTGCAGCACGACCAGATCGGTGAGCCCCCAGCCCGGCTGATCGGGCGCCTGAAGCGCTCCCTGTTCAGCTGGCAGTGGCGTTGCCGTGCTCGGGTCCAATCCCTGAGGCCACCACCAGCGCAGCAGCCTCACCTGATCCGCTGGGTCCTGTTGCAACGGAAATTCGGCAGCCATCAACAGTTCAAGCCTCGCCCCTTCGCGGCTGAGGCGGGCTAGGGATTCGGGGCCTTGGTTGCTCTCGAGGCCGCGCCGTTCTCCCGGTTGCCACGCCATGGGTAGGGCAACGCTCTGGAGCAGGGTTCCGCTGTTGCGCGAGAAGCGCAACAGCAGGGCGGGGCGTTCTCGGCTGCGCCTCCCTTCACTCGCGACCCAGGCCTGGTCACCACTGAGCACCAGGCCCTCTCCATCCAGGATGAAGGGGTGAGGCTGCTTTGGCTCCGAGCCCGTTGCCAGCAGGGGCAGGGTGCTCAACAGGCGTGATTCGGCTCTGGGAGTTGGGAGTGTCCAGGCACTGAGCTCCGCCGCTGGAAGGTCATTGAGCAGCCAGAGGCGCTGCTGCTGCGGCTCGAAGGCCACAGCGGAATAACCACCACTGCGGCTGGACAACGGCCAATCGATGCTGCGCACCCAGCTCAGATCCAGTGGGCAGGGCAGCAGTCCCGCCAGGAGTGCAACGGAGCGCAGCCGCAGCCACACCAACAAGCCTTCAGGCACGGTGGATCCCTTCTGATTCAGCGCATAAACGGCTTTCCACGCGCAGCCGATGCAGTTCCATACAGAACTGCTCGCCGAGGTCTCGATCCAATGGGCTGCTGCGGTGCCATTGGCCATCCAGATAGCTCTGTACTTGCCCGGGTGCCAGTCCAAGGCAGCGAGCGAGGCATTGCTGCACCAGGAAATGATCGGGATGGGGGGATGGGACACGCAGCTCGACTCGCCACTGAGGGGCTGCCGGTAGGCCGCACTCCACCCGTCGCAGGCCTTCAAGACTGGCAAGCACGAGCAGTTCGTCGCCGGGGTGCAACGGGCTGTCCAGCGGGGGAATTGCTCGCTCCCCGGGTCGCCCGTGGCGGCGATGGCAGAGCACGTTCACCTGATAAGCATTCTCAACTCGGGCGATGTTGAGTCCGCAGAGGTGGTCGCCCTCCTCGAGCCGGTAGCGAACCACAAGTCGATTCGTTCCGGTGATTTGCACCACGCGTTCCACCCGCTCGCCAAAGGCCGTGGCCACCAGGGCATCAGCTGCCAGGTCCACACCTGAGATCACGCTGATGCCGCCTAGCAGGTCCCCCAGTTGCTCGCTGGCTTCCATCTGATGGGCGAGCACCGCCAGGCGGTAGGGGGCGCCGCTGCTCTGGAGCTTGAGGGCAGCATGAACATTGGTGAGCAGATTGGCGCTGAGGAGGCCGATTCCCACCACTTCAGTGTGATGAAGCCGTCCGAGCTCCCGCTCAAGTCCGGCGATGCCATCGCTAAGGCTGGCGGTCTGGACGGCAATGCGTTCCGCGGCCAGAAGGGAGCGAATCGGCTCCACCACCTCCTGCCCATCGACGACGAGCGCTTGTCGGCTACCGCTGCGCAGTCGTTGCCGTCGCCTCAGACCCAACCGTTCGGAAAGGAAGTGCTCAAGGATCAGCGCGACCAGCGCGGAGGTGATCAGTGTTCCCGTCAGTGCATAGGCCAATGCCAGCAGGAGATGCCCAAGGCTTGGCCCCTGCAGGAGCATCACCGGGTCGACGTATTCACCCTGGAGCAGGCCGAGAGTGATCAAGAGTCCTCGTTGCCAGCTGCCTCCCCGACTCGAAAACAGGCTGATCCCAGCCACGACCGCCACCAGCGCCACCGGCAGCCAATGCAAGCTCCGCCGTCGCCGCCATTCGTCCCACAGCGTTGGCAGCCGACGCCAGGCCTGCTGCAATCTCTTTGCCGTTGAGCCTTTGGGTAGTCGCCCGAGTCCGCGGGGCTGCCGCACCGTGACCCACAGCGAAGGGTTGCTTCCGCTCTGATGGCGCAATGGCCGGCAGGCAGAGCCACTGGGCCGCTCGTTTGAGCGGAGCAAATGGATGCTGCTGCCGTCTTCGCTTCGGGCCAATTGAATGCGTTCGTTTGCTGGCTGAATGGCATTGGCCACGGCGCCGGCGGTGAGCACCAGTGGATCCACAACCGCGATCCGCGGCAGTCGCTGCTCCAGCAGGTGTCCGATCGCTTGCTCGCCACTGCTGGAGCGCACCACGACATCGGCCTCTGGATTGAGGAGCCTTACCAGCAGCGCTGCCTCCAGGTTCACCTGGCTATCGGCGCTGAGCAGCAGCACCGCCCGGCAGTGATCCAGGCCCGCCCGTTGCAGCACCCTCGCTTGGCGCATATCGCCTTGGATGACGGCACTGATGCCCAGCTCCAGTTCTTCGCAGCGCCATTGGGGTGGTTGGAGGTCCACACCTACTAGAGGAACTTGGAAGGGCAGAAGACGCTCCAGGCAGGCTTGGCCAAGGGCCCCAAGCCCGCAGACCAGCACTGCACCTTCGCTGATCGTCACCGAATGACTGATCCCCTCATGTTGCAACCCTAGAAACGGCGTGATCAGCTGTCCTTCACCGTCCCTTTATCAACAACGGGCACAGTGAGACCAGATGCAACGCCTTGCATGAACTCTGGTGTACTCCACACCATGGAGGCCCTCGCCAGCACTCTGTCGCTGCGTCGTCTGGAGCCGGGTCAGCTGCTGTTTGAAGCCGCTGAACCAGGAAATACGATCTTCGCTGTGATCAGTGGCTCTGTGGAGCTCATCTGGGGCGATGGACCCGGCGAGCACTTCCGGCCCGGAGATGTGATTGGAGTTGGCGCTCTGGTGAGTGATGATCACCGACGCCATCGCACGGCCCGCGCTCAGGATGCCTCCGAGCTGATCGAGATGACGCGCGAGCAGTTTCTATTCGCGGTTCAAGAAACGCCGATGTTTGCTTTGGAATTGATGGCTGGTTTGGAAAGGCGGCTCAGGCGGCTGGAAAACTCCGAGGAGTAGTCGAGCGCTCAGCGCCTCGGTGCCGTCCAGTCCTCAAACCACCCGCGCCGCCACAGGTAGATCGCCTGCATGCTGGCGATCGCGCCCATCAGCAGTAGCGAGGCGATATAGCCATAGCGCCAATGCAACTCGGGCATGTTGTCGAAGTTCATGCCATAAATGCCTGCAATGAAGGTGAGCGGCGCAAAGATCGTCGACACGATGGTGAGGGTCTTCATGATCTGGTTCATGCGGTTGCCCGTGCTCGCCATATGGGCTTCGGTTACGGCATCGCACTGGTGGCGGAGGATCTCGCAGCTTTCAAAAATCTGATCCACGTTTTGGGCCATCTCCTGAAAGCCCTGGAGTCCATCAGGCCCCATCACCGGTTGGTTTTGGCGCAAAAACAGCAGGATGTGATGTCGAAGCGGCCAGAGCTGCTGTCGGATGCGCCGCAGGTTTGCTCGCAGTTGATAGGTGCGGGTGAGAACCCGGGGGCGCGGATCCCTCAAGGCTGTCTCTTCGAGATCATCGAGGCGATTCGCCATCTGCTCGAGCATCGGGAAGATGCCGTCGAGGATGTTGTCCACCATGTAGTGGAGCAGGTCATCGAGATCCTCCGCGGTCGCCACCGGCGTCTTGTGCTGAATCCAGTCGGTGAGGGAAGCGAAGGGTTCTGCGCTGGGTGCTTCTTCGACTGAGATCAGGCAGTTGCGTGTGAGCAGCATGCTCACTTGATCGCTCACCAAGTTGAGCGGATCCCGAGAGAAGCGCAGCCGGTGCACCACCACCGCAATCACATCTCCCATGGAGTCCACGCGGGTGGCCTGGGGGGTCTCCAGCACGAGTGGGAAAAAGCCTTCGGCGATGCCGCACAGTGCGAGGGCTTCGCGGATTCTGTGGGGATGGCCCATGCCGCTCAACCGCAACCATATGGGTACGTTGTGATCGAGCAGAGCCTGGAGTTCCTTGAGGTTGCTGAGGGATCTCCGCTCGGGGCCATCGGGCCAAAACACGACCGCTGACAACACAGTGGCAGCCCTGCCACCAGCCAGATAAAGGCTGTTGGGCATTTGTCCCGGCCGTTCTTCCAGTCGGCGTGAGTCCAGGGAGCCGGGGGTGGGCCTCAACTGCGGGAGGCTCTGCATACACCCACCAGATGTTCCTTTCCCACACTATTGAGCTTGGCTTCGGATTGCACGGTCATGCGCAGCACGCCCTGCCGGTGTCTCAAGCAACAGCCGCTTTAGCGCAGTTGTCTTTGAGTGGAATCAGAAGCGCTTCTCCTGCGTGCAGGCTTTCACGATTTGGCTCACTCCAGTGGCTTGTTGTGTGGCCATCCAGGGTTTCTGGCTAGGGACGTTGCACTTGTTGCCCCGACCGGCAAAGCCGAATCTTCAGGATCTGCATCGATTCCACGGCAAAACGTCACCTACGGTTGAAATTCATGGCTCTCGCCTGCGTGTCTGATCCTGCAAACCTACGTGGATTAGAGGCCCACCTCATCAGCCTGGAAGCCTTTCGAGGCTGGCTGGCAAGCCTTGTGCAAGCCCAGCAGCCTCTGGAGGAATGGTCGCTCACCCTTGAGGAACTGAGGTTGCGATGGCTGCCCCGCGAGCAGAGCCATCGCATCCATGAAGGTGTTAAAACCAGTCGTTTGTTTTTTCTGAAATCTTTAGCTTTGGGTTTGTGGGAGGTTGATCCCTTCTGCCAGCGCCTGGCTGAGTTGTCGGTGAAACCGTTTGTATTCACCGCTGCTCAGAACGGTGAGGCGAGTGGGTTCATGGCGAAGTGCCGCCTGCAGTAGGCCGAACAGCATGAGCGCCTCATGCTGGTTCAGGCAGAGCAGGTGGGATCGCTCCTGGTTGATGGTGAGCGCTTCAGTAGGGAATGAATGGTTGAGGCTGGCCTGCGCTTCGCCAAGATCAACCGCCTGGGTGATTGACGTGTTCAACGAAGCTGCTGCTCTGGAGCTTGTTGATGTAAACGACGACAGCTTCACGCAGGCTGGTGATTTTGATCGAACTTAGCAGCAGCCAAAGCCGCGCTTTGTCATAACCTTGCCTTAACTCCTTAACCTCCTGTTTGTGTTCAGAGTGGGCGCAGCAGCCTTGCGTGTTGTGGCCGAATCTGCTCCATCCATACAGCAGGGATGTGGTGTCTACGCGGCATCGCTGCTTGATCAACGCATGCGGCGTTTGGTGGCGCTTCAGCTCGATGTGCTCGCTGATCGTGATCCTGAGCCTCTTCATCAGATGCGCGTGGCTTGCCGGCAGCTGCGCATCACGCTCGAGCAGTTCGCTCCCGCGCTGAACCTGCCCGAGCAGGTGTCGCCCCAGCGCGCCGCGCGCATCGGTTCCGATCTGGGCCTCAGCCGCGACTTGGATGTGTTGCGCCATCGGCTCGAGCACCAATGGCAGCCATTGCTGCCAGAGCGCGAGCAGGCGCCGCTCCGCAAGCTGCTTAAGCAGCTCAAGCGCGAACGCAAACTCGCCTTTGCTGTTCTCACTGACACACTCAAAGGCCGCCGCTATCTCAAGCTGTTGGCCCGGCTCCAGGCCTGGTTGCGCGAGCCTGTCTTCACGCCGATGGGGGAGGAGCCCATCGCCGTCTGGTGGTCAGAGTTGCAGCAGCCCGTGCTCGCGGGTCTGTTCACTCTCCCGGGTTGGTGGGCCACCAATCCCTACGACCCGCAGGCGGTGGAAGGTCTGCACCAGTTGCGGCGGCGGCTGAAGCGGGCGCGCTACGGCCTGGCCAATCTGGCTTGTTTCCAGCCGGAAGCTTTCTCCCCTTGCCTGGATCAGCTCAAGGCCCTGCAGGCCGTGCTTGGGGATCTCCAGGATCTGGTGGTGCTGGAGCACACGCTCGCCCGTTTGCTCGATGGGGCTCCGGATGCGGTGATGCCTAGTTTTTGCAGCCTGCTGGCGGAAGCGCGTGACCGCAGCTGGATGATCTGGCTGGAGCGCTCTGCCGTGCTTCGTTCCGTGGAGGGACGCCAGGGTCTGCTGCGGCTCCAGCAGGGCTAACCAACTCTTAACCGCGTCTCTACCGCAGCTTTGCGCAAGCGCTGGTGATGCTCCATACAGTCCGCCCGTCCCCGTCGGCACAGCAGCTCGATGGTTTACACACCAAGCGGTCAGCAGGGCTTCCGCAGCTCCCTGGAGGACATCTATCAGCGCCGTGACCTGGTGCATCTCGGTGCCGGCAGCAAGGTGCCCTTGCTGCGCAATCACGTGTGGCTGGTCACCCGCGGCATGGTGAAGCTCAGCTGCATGAACGAGCAGGGCGACGATCTGCTCTTGGGCTTGGCCGGCCCCAATGAACTGTTTGGTGAACCCCTCACCAACATCGATCTCTACGAAGCCACCACCATCAGCGACAGCGATCTGCTCTGCCTGTCGAT
>JBEDHJ010000074.1:0-4384 GCA_041174205.1 Cyanobacteriota bacterium
GGGCGATTGGCTCACCCCCCGCGTGAACGGCCTGCCCCGCTACGACAAGCCGCCGCTGGTGTATTGGCTGATGGGGCTGTTTTACGCCCTGCCGGGCAAGTCCCAGTGGGATCCATTGGGCACCTGGGCGGCTCGGCTCCCCTCAGCGCTCAGCAGCATCGCCGTGATGCTGATGCTGGCAGCCACGCTGTTGCGTTGGCCGCAACCGCTCGCAGCGGGCCGGCCGCCGACCACGGCCCTGCAGGCGATCACAGCTCTCAGTGCGGCCCTGGCCTTCGCGCTCTCACCGCTGGTGTTGCTCTGGAGCCGCATCGCCGTGAGCGATGCCCTGTTCAGTGGCTTGCTGGCGATCAGCCTGCTTCTGTTCTGGCGCTGCTATGCCGGCGGAGGGCGGCCCTGGCTGGCCTGGTTGGTGCTGGGCTTGGATGTGCTTGCGAAGGGGCCGGTTGCTGTCGTGTTGGCGGCCCTCTGCCTGGGCGGCTTTGGCTGGTGGCAACGGGATTTGCGCAGCCTGCTGACCCGCTTGCGTCCCTGGCCAGGCCTGGCGCTCACCGCTGCGATTGCCCTGCCTTGGTATGGCCTGGAGCTGCTGGTGGAGGGGCAACCCTTCTGGAACAGCTTCTTCGGCTATCACAACCTTCAGCGTTTCACCGGAGTGGTGAACAACCACCTCCAGCCCTGGTGGTTTTTTCTGCCGGTGTTGGTGGTGGCTTCGCTGCCGTTTACGCCCTTGCTGCTGCTGGGGCTGGCCAGCGCCTTGCGTCAGTGGCGCACACCACTGCCTCCGCAGGCCTCGCTGCAGCGCTTTGCCTGCTGCTGGCTCTTCGCGGTGCTTCTGTTTTTCACCGCAGCAGCCACCAAGCTGCCCAGCTATTGGATTCCGGCAACGCCCGCGGCTGGCCTGTTGATCGCGCTCACGGCCCAGCGGTTGGTTGCCTCGCCGCTGAGCGGGATCCAGCGCTGGGTGATGGCCAGCACGGTCGCTTTGCAGGCCGTGTTCACGGTGGGTCTGGTGGCTTCCGATCGCTGGGTGCCGCTGATTCATGAGCCTGAGCTGCCCACCCTGCCTGCGGAAATGCTGGCCAGTGGCGATCTGCCCAAAGCCGCTCTCTGTTTTGCCCTGGCGTTGCTCGGCGGTCTGGTGCTGTTGTGGCGTCGGCTCCCCTGGCATCAGGGCTGGTTGCTGAGCCAGCAAGTGCCCCTGGTGGCCTTTGTGCTCACGGCCTTGCTGCCGCTTGTGCAACTCGGCGATCGCCTGCGGCAGTTGCCCGTGCGCCAGGTTGCGGAGGCCGTTGTCTCCCAGCGTTTGCCGGGCGAGCCCCTGGCGATGGTGGGAATCCTGAAGCCCTCGCTGCACTTTTATACCGATCAGGTGGTGCTCTACGAGGGCATCCAGCCCAATGGACCGCTCAACCTCAACGAGCGCCTGCAGCAGGAGCGGCGCCGCGGCCATCAGCCCACGTCCCCCTCGCCTGGCGCAACGACGTTGGTGGTGATCGATGCCCGCACCGCTCAACTCCCCCATTGGAGTGGCCTCGCCCATCAAACGTTGGCCGCTGATGGTTTGTTTCTGCTGTGGCGGGTGCCGCGCCTGGAATTGCAGCGCTGGGCGGAGCACTTGCAGCGCCGGGGTTTCCCACCTCCTGACTGGCAGCGCCCGCGCCCGGAGCGCTATTGAGCGCCGCCGGGGCTGACGCCGTTGTCCATGCGCTCCCGCTGGCAGAAGCTGCAATGACCCCAGCGCTGCAGCTCACCCGCCGGTGAGGGCCGATGGCAGCAGGGGCAGCTGGCCATCCCGAACACGTCGACGCGGCTGGGGTGTTGGGCCCACACCTGTTGCTCTTCCTCGCTGCCGAAGGGCGGCAAGTCTGTGGGCTGATGCTGCTGCAGCACTAGATCCTTCACGGCAAAGCCGGCGCCGCGCAGGCTGCCCATCAGGCGATGTTTGTTGAACCGCAGCGCCTGGAGCCACTGGGGATGGTTGGCCCCCACCACGAGCCGCCCAGCTTGCAGGCGCAGCGGTTGGCAGTGCGGGGCGAGCTGGGGGCCTGCAATGTTGGGCCACGCCTGCCAAAGCGCCGCCAGGTTTTCGTCACGCTTCCACTCCCGCTGGAGCTGCTCCAGACACGACTGGACCCGGCTGGCGGGTGGTCGTGGTGGCGGCACCAGCAGGTTCACCTCGCCCTGGCGCCGGGTCTGGTTGCGGGGGGCGGCTGGCATCGGCCAACGCTACGGGAGATGCGGCAATCACGCTGTGCTCTTGCCGCGAGCACTGGTTAGCCTCGGCGCCTGCCCCGTACCCCGATTCCATGGGCTTCTTTGATCGCCTCAGCCGTCTGGTGCGTGCCAACGCCAACGCGGTGGTGGGAGCCATGGAGGACCCCGCCAAGATCCTGGATCAGTCGGTCGCCGATATGCAGGCCGACCTCGTGAAGCTGCGCCAGGCGGTAGCCACCGCCATCGCCAGCCAGAAGCGCATTCAGAACCAGGCTGAGCAGGCTGATGCTCAAGCGAAAACCTGGTATGAGCGGGCCGAGCTGGCGCTCAAAAAAGGAGAGGAAGATCTGGCGCGGGAGGCCCTCAGCCGCCGCAAGACCTGCCAGGACACCGCCACGGCCCTGAACACCCAGCTTCAGAGCCAGGCCGGCCAGGTGGAGCAGCTCAAGCAGAGCCTGGTGAAGCTCGAAAGCAAGATCGCTGAGGCCAAAACCAAGAAAGACATGCTCAAGGCCCGGGCCCAAGCGGCCCAGGCCCAAGAGCAGCTGCAAAGTGCCGTGGGCAACCTCGGCACCAACAGTTCCATGGCTGCCTTCGAGCGCATGGAAGAGAAGGTGGAAGCGCTGGAGGCCCGCAGCCAAGCCGCTGCTGAGCTGGCCGGTGCGGATCTGGAGAGCCAGTTCGCTGCGCTGGAAGGTGCCCCTGAAGTGGACGATGAACTGGCTGCGCTCAAGGGCAAGCTGGCCGGCACCGCCCCCGCTGCGGCCCTGCCGGAAGCCGGTGGTGTCGTGCAGCCGGTGAAGGTGGAAGAGGTGGATGCCGAACTTGAGGAGCTGAAGCGCTCGATCGACAAGCTCTGATCCATACAATCGCCGGAGCGTTGCCTGCCGCCGTGTCCGTCCTGCACCTCACCGATGCCAACTTTCAGGCCGAGGTGCTGGACGCATCCACTCCGGTGCTGGTGGATGTGTGGGCCGAGTGGTGCGGCCCCTGCAGGCTGATGGCCCCGATGATGGACTGGGCCGCTGGCGAATACGCAGGCCGCTTGGCCGTGGGCAAGCTCGAAGCGGATCCCAACCCCAGCGCCCGCGATCAGATGGGGATTCAGGGCTTACCCACCCTGGTGATCTTCAAGAACGGCCAGGAGGTGGCACGCCACGAAGGTGCCATGGCCAAACCCCAGCTCAAGGCCTTCCTGGATGCCCATCTCTGAGCTGCCGGAGGCACTACACCTCTCGGATCGGGTTCGCGGGCTCGGCAGCGGCGTCTTTGCCCGCAACGACCAGCGCAAGCAGGCCTACAGAGCCAATGCAGCGGCTGCAGGGCTGCCGCCCCTGCTGGACCTATCGCTCGGATCCACGGATCTGCAGCCACCGGAAGCGGCCATCCAGGCCATCCGCGATCAGCTCGGCCGGCCCGAAAGTGCGGCCTACTGCCTCCATGGCGCCACCCTGCCGTTTCGTGAGGCCGTAGCGGCCTGGGCCCAGCGCCGCTTTGGCGTGAGCGTGGATCCCGAACGGGAGGTGTTGCTGCTGGTTGGCTCCCAGGAGGGCACAGCCCATCTGCCGCTGGCGGTGCTCAATCCGGGTGATCAGGCGCTGCTGCTGGATCCCTACTACCCCTCTCACCGGGGTGGGCTCGTGTTGGCCTCCGCTCAGCCCCGTTTGCTTCGGCTCGATCCAGCCGCCGGATTTGCCCCCGATTTCGCTCAGCTCAGCCTCAGCCAGTGGGACGCCCTGAACTTGATGGTGCTGGGCTTCCCCCATAACCCCACCGCCACCACCGGGCAGCAGGCCTGGGTGGATGAGGCGGCTGAGCGAGCCGTGCGCCATGGCGTTGTGTTTGCCCACGACAACCCTTATGTGGATCTGGCTCTGGAGGGCGAAGCGCCGGCGCTGCTGCGCTCGCCGTTGTGGCGCCAGTGCGGCATTGAATTTTTCTCCTTCTCCAAGGGCTGGTGCCTCGGCGGCTATCGCATCGCTTTTGCGATCGGGGCCGCGCCGCTGATCACCGCGTTGCGCCAGCTCAAGGGGGTGGTGGATTTCAACCAGAGCACAGCGCTGCAGGCTGGCGCCATTGCTGCCCTGGAGCAGGCCGGGGACTGGCCCGATCGAATCAAGCCCATCTATCGCGAGCGACGCGACCGCATGGCCGCGGTGCTGCAGGC
>JBEDHJ010000075.1:0-3714 GCA_041174205.1 Cyanobacteriota bacterium
CCCTTGCTGCTGGGAACACGGCCGGTGGCCACCAGCACCGCATCCACCTCCAGGGTTTCCACGGGCTCTTTGGTCTGCATATCCACCAGCTCGATCTGCACCGGAGCGCCGGGCTTGATCGACTTGGCCAGCACGCCGGAACGAGCGTCGATGTCGCGACCGTCGATCAGGTTGCGGGCAGCGATCTTGGCGATGTCGGGATCAAAGGTGGGCATCACCCGATCCAGCGCCTCGATCATCGTCACCTCACAGCCCAAGGCCGTGTAGACATCGGCGAATTCCAGGCCGATGTAGCCACTGCCGATGATCGCCAGCCAGCGGGGCAGCCATTCGAGGCTCACCGCTTCGTCGCTGGTGAACACGGTGCGGCCATCGGTTTCGATTCCAGGCGGCACAAACGGATCAGAACCGGTGGCGATGATCACGTCGCGGCCGCTGAGCACCCGGTCGACACCATTGATCTCCCGCACACCCACCTTCTGGGGGCCCTCCAGGCGGCCAGAGCCACGGATGATCGTGACGCCCGCACGCTCCAGGGTTTTGGTGAGGTTGCCGCGAATCGTGGCCACCAGCTGATTGGCGTGATCAGCGATCTTCTGGCGCTCGAAACGCACGGGTGCGGCATGGATGCCAAACCCTTTGAGATGTTCGGCGTCGGCCAGCTCACGCACGCGGCCGCTGGCAGCGAGCAGCGCCTTGGAGGGCACGCAGCCGCGGTTCACGCAGGTGCCGCCCATGTCGCGGCTCTCGATGATCGCCGTGCGCAGGCCGTGTTCAGCAGCGTGCTTGGCCGCATCGAAGCCGCCATAGCCGGCGCCGATGACGATCACATCAAAGTCGAAGCTGCCGTCGCTCACCGGTTGCCTGCTCAGTTGGCGGGCATTCTCTCCTGTCAGGCCCCCTGCTGCCGCCAGCGCTCGAGCAAAAGCGGCGCCGCCGCCACCGCCACATTCAGCGATTCCACCGCCGCGCTGTGGGGAATGGTGATGCGGTGGGTCGCCAGAGCAGCCAAGGCGGGGTGAAGACCCGCTCCTTCATTGCCGAGCAGGAGCACTGTGGGGCGCGTCCAATCGAGCTGCCAATAGGGCTGAGCATCGGGCTGCACCAGGGTGGCCGCCAATTGATGGCCAGCACCAGCCGCCCGCTGCAGCAGGGGCAGCAGCGCATCCCGATCGGTGAGCCGCAGCAGGGGCAACGCCAACGCCGCCCCGGCCGAGGCGCGCAGCACCTTGGGTTGCAGCGGATCGGCGCCACCCCCCAACCACACCTCATCCACCCCAGCAGCTAGGGCTGTGCGCAGCAATGTGCCGAGATTGCCGGGGTCTTGGAGCTGATCGAGCGCCAGCACGAACGCTCCATCGCCCCGGGCAACCGGCAAGGCCTGCTTCGCCAAGGTGGCCACCACCCCATCGGGGTTGTCGGTGGTGGCAACCGCAGCCATCACCTCCTCCCCCACCGGCTGCAGCGGCAGCGAACGATCCGCCAGCAAGGCGCCATGGCGCTCGATCCAGGCAGGAGTGGCCAACAACTCCTCCGGCTGAAGCCCCAAACGCAGCAGTTCCTGCAATTGATGGGTGCCCTCCAGCAGCAGTAGCCCCTGCTCGCGCCTCCCTTTGGGCTGCTGCAAGGCGCGCAAGCGCCCGACGAGGGGGTTGCGACGGCTGGTGATCAGCTCCATCAGAAGGACTCTCGGCGGCGGACATGCAGCCCGTCATCCACCTCAAGCCCGTGTTCGTGCAGCTCGAGGCCTCGCACCGCTGCGACTTCGCCCTTGAGGCCCTCAGCACTGAGGTTCTTGATCAGTTCCTTGATCAACACGTCCTCGACGGTTTTCTCATCGAGGGCATCAGGAGTCAAAGCCTCCAGAAAGCGTCCGATCTTGGCCGCCACCACATCCGAGGCATTGGTGATCTTGAGAACGAGCATGGCCAGAGGGTGCAGCACGAACGATGAAAGCAGCCGCAGAGCGCTGCCAACTCGTTTCAACCCTGGCAACCGAACCTGCGTTCAGCAACAAAAAAAGCCTCCCTCAGTGAGGGAGGCTTTTGCAGTGCGGATGGGGAGACTTGAACTCCCACGACATTGCTGCCACTAGTACCTGAAACTAGCGCGTCTACCAATTCCGCCACATCCGCAGGGGCTGGCGTGTCGCGTCAGCGACCCCGGAAATGTACCCCATCGCAGGCAGAACCCTGGTGGCCAAGCCAGTTCCGGGGCCGGACGTCTTGCCGGTCTCAAGGCGAATTGTCAGGATGAGGCCCCAAAGGCGGGACGCCCGGAGCTATGACCCTCACCGCTGTCCCGTCTCAGCAGATTCTTAATCCGCAACTCGAGATCGCGGGCAACCGTCGCCTGTCGGGTGAACTGCGGGTCAGTGGCGCCAAGAACTCAGCGCTGGTGTTAATGGCCGCCAGCCTGCTCACCGAGGACCAGCTGCGGCTGCGCAACGTGCCGCCCCTCACCGACATCCAGGGCATGGCCGAAATCCTCAGCTCCCTGGGGGTCTCGGTGCGGCGCAGCGGCGAAAGCCTCGAGATGAACGGCTCAGGCCTGAGCCAATCTGCCCCTCCCTACGAGCTGGTCAACAGCCTGCGGGCCAGCTTCTTCTGCATCGGTCCGTTGCTGGCACGCCTGGGCATCGCCCGGGTGCCCCTGCCCGGCGGCTGCCAGATCGGCACCCGCCCCGTGGTGGAGCACGTCAAAGGGCTGAAAGCCCTGGGTGCCCAGGTCACGATCGAACATGGCGTGGTGTCGGCAGTGGTGCCCGGCCGCGGCCATCGCCTCAAGGGGGGCCGCATCCACCTCGACTGTCCGAGCGTGGGTGCCACCGAAACACTGATGATGGCCGCCGCCCTCGCTGAGGGTGAAACGGTGATCGAGAACGCCGCCCTCGAACCCGAAGTGGTGGATCTGGCCGGGCTGCTGCTGGCCATGGGAGCCAAGGTGAGAGGTGCTGGCACGCCCACCATCACGATCGTGGGCGTGGAACGGCTTCATGGCGCCGATTACGCCGTGATCCCCGATCGCATCGAAGCCGGCACCTTTCTCCTCGCTGCTGCCATCACCCGCTCCACGCTCACCGTGGGTCCGGTGATCACCGATCACCTCCGCGCCGTGCTCACGAAGCTTGAGGAGGCTGGCTGCAAGCTCACCATCGACGGCACGCTGGTCACCATCAGCGCCGAGGAGATCAAGGCCGTGGATCTGCGCACCCAGCCCTTCCCAGGCTTCCCCACCGACCTGCAGGCACCCTTCATGAGCCTGCTGGCCACAGCGCGTGGCACCAGCGTGATCACCGAAAACATTTTTGAGAATCGTCTGCAACACGTTGCTGAACTGCAGCGGATGGGCGCTGCCATCCGCGTGCAGGGCAGCACCGCCTTCATCGAAGGTGTGGCTCGCCTCAGCGGCGCCCCTGTGCAGGGAAGCGATCTGCGGGCATCGGCCGCGATGGTGCTGGCCGGTTTGGCTGCTGAAGGCATCACCACCGTTCAGGGCCTGGAATACCTCGACCGCGGCTACGCCGACTTCGAGGGCAAGCTCAACCGCGTCGGCGCCTCCATCCGCCGCGTTGGCTGAGGGCTGACCCCTAAAGTCAGCCACGCGGGAGCGTGCCGGAATTGGTAGACGGACTCGACTCAAAATCGAGCGCCTTCGGGCATGTGGGTTCAAGTCCCACCGCTCCTATGACCCCGCCCCCTCGCATCAGCCCCG
>JBEDHJ010000076.1:0-3136 GCA_041174205.1 Cyanobacteriota bacterium
CCGCGCTCCTTGATCTCAGCGATGCGCTTGCGAATCAGGTCTTCGCGCACGGGCTGGCTGTAGAGCTCCTGCATCAGCGGCACGAACTCGTCCTTCCCCACCGATGCGATGCGATCGAGGGCGGGGTTGGGGTCGTCGTAGCGGCACTGCACGCCCTCGAGATTCAGCACGCCGAGAGCGCCCTGTTTGGTGAGCTCAACGCACATGCCCACATCCACCACGCCATCCATGGCGCTGGCGATGATCGGGATTTCGCGGGTCACACCGCCCAGGGTCCAGCTGCTGTCGGTGACCGCCGGGTCCACGGTGCGACCGCCTGGCACCAGGGCGATCTCATCGATGCCGTAGGCGCGGCGAACAGTGCGGGAACGACCGAGCTGAATCTCCACCGAAATCCATGACGCAATCGAGCCAAGCTATCAACCGGCCCGATGGCATCTCGATGGGGCGACCGCCTCAGCTGCGGCCGCGGAAGCTCTTCCAGCGCTGCTTCAGTCCGCCGATCACCTCGCGCCGATCGTCGCTGCGCACCAGGCGACTGAGGCTGAACTGAACCACCGCCACCAAACCGGCCAATTCGAGCAACCCAGGCAGCAGGGGGATGCTGTCGATCACATTGAGCAGTGCGCTGTAGATGCGGAGCACCAACAGCACGGCGATCAGGCCTGCCAACAGGCTCAGGGGTGTGCGAGCTGCCTGCCACTGCTCCTGCAGTTGGCCGCTGGCGATCCAGGTCCGCACCTTGTGCACCAGCAGGTCCCATTCGCCGCCCTCCTGATCGCCGGCGCTGGCCGCAGCGGCCTGGGGATTGGCGGGCACCTCAAGGGTGCTGGCCACGCTCGGACGATCGGCTGCCGGCTCAGGCTCGGGTACGGGAGTTACGGCCACCACGGGCTCAGCTGCTGCAGGCTGGCTCTCGGGCTCAGCGATCACCTCGCTCTCCGGTGCGCTCGGCTCCACCACAACGGCTTCGACTGCTGCAGGCACCGCTTCAGGGGTTGCTTCCTCACCCAGCACGGTGGGCTCGGGCTGCTGCTCAGGGTCCGGTGTGGGAGCAGTGGCCTCAGCCATGGGAATTGGGCGACGACATCAGCCGGGGAGCTTACGGCTGATTTCTCAGTTCGTTTACCCCAGCGGCAGCAATGCCGGCCGCTGGGGCAGGGGTTGCAGCGGACAGCGCAGCGGGAAGCGGCCGCCGCGCAGCTGCTCGATCAGCTCCTCGGCGAGTTCGGCCGCTAGGCGCGGGCTATGGGCTGGAGCGCAGCGCAGCCGCCGCTCGCCAAGCTGCAGCTCACCCCGCAACAGCTCGCTATAGCGGGCTCGGCCGAGGCTGGGGCGCACCCGGCGGGGGATGCCGTAATCGAGCACGGGGGCTTCCAGCTGTTCGTTGCCGCAGGCCGCCTGTTGTGCCGTCGTCAGGCTGAGGAGCAGAACCGGTGCCGCTACGGCGACCAGCAGGGCACTGCCCTGGTCTTGGTGGTGGCAGGCCCGGATCCAGCGGGGATCGAGGCTGTGCAGATCCACCTCCAGGGCGCAGCTGGCCCCAGGGCTGAGGGCATGGCCACTGGCCTGTCGCCTCACCTGGGGGTGATGGCCGGCGCCGGCGCCGCTCACCCAACCCATGGCGCCAGCTACAAGCACTGGCGAGCCGGGGCCAAGCCCATGCAGGCCAGGCATGGTGAGGCCGATGCTGCCAGCACCGCCGCAGCTGAAGAGGCCACTGCTGAGGGGGCCCAGCACCGGCCCCCAGGGGGTGGGGGTGAGGCCTTCGCGGCTGCTCACTGCCACCACACCGTTTTCGCTGATGCCGCGATGCAGCAGCAACCGCCCGGCCCCAATCGCATCGAGCGAGAGCCGGGTTTCCAATTCCTGGCGGGGCTGCTGCGCTGTGGCCAGCCCGCTGGCGCTGAAGGGCAGCGTGTCGCCCCGGAGCAGCTGCTCAAGGGCCTGGGCGCCGCCGTGTTGGATCGGCAGCACCAGATCGGTGTTGCCGTGCCCACCACTGCCTTCAGCCGGCCCCAATCGACAGCGCTCGATGCGCATGGGCGGGTCGGTCGGCCCCAGATGCAGCACCAGAGAGGCCTGGGCCGTGAAGCCAGCCTCGCTGGCTACCACCACATGGGTCTGGGCGAAGGCGTCCTCCAGGCCCAGGGTTGCCACGCGCTGTTGAAAGGTCGCGGCGCTGCACACCTGCAGATCGCCGCGACGTTGCAGCTCTTGCAGGTGCTGCTCCGTGCGGCTGGGGCCCTGAGGTGCGGCAGACAAGGACGGAACAACCGATAAAATGCGTTCTAATCAAAGTCCTGTCGAATGGCGGATCCAACCGAACCCGGCGCGTTGACACCCGGGGGTGGTGACGGATCTGGTGGCCCAGGCGATTCCGATAGCCGCATCATCCAGGCCGACCTTCGGAACGAAATGTCGCGCTCCTACTTGGAGTACGCGATGAGCGTGATCGTGGGCCGGGCTTTGCCCGATGCCCGCGACGGCCTCAAACCGGTGCATCGCCGCATCCTCTACGCGATGTATGAGCTGGGCCTCACCAGCGATCGGCCCTACCGCAAATGCGCCCGTGTGGTGGGTGAGGTGCTCGGTAAGTACCACCCCCATGGCGACACCGCGGTGTACGACGCCCTGGTGCGGATGGCGCAGGACTTCTCCATGCGCATGCCGTTGATCGACGGCCACGGCAACTTCGGTTCGGTGGATAACGATCCGCCCGCCGCCATGCGATACACCGAATCGCGGCTGCAGGCGCTCACCACCGACAGTCTGCTCGAAGACATCGAGTGCGAAACCGTCGATTTCATCGACAACTTCGACGGTTCCCAGCAAGAGCCCACGGTGATGCCCTCGCGCATCCCGCAGCTGCTGCTTAACGGCTCCACCGGCATCGCCGTGGGGATGGCCACCAACATCCCTCCCCACAACCTCACCGAGCTGATCGATGGCCTGCTGGCGCTGATCGAGAACCCGGAGCTCGAAGACCGGGAGCTGATGCGGCTGATCCCCGGCCCCGACTTCCCCACCGGCGGCCAGATCCTGGGGCGCAGCGGCATCCGCGAGATGTACACCAGCGGCCGCGGCTCGGTGACGATGCGCGGTGTGGCCTCGATCGAAACGATCGAAGCGAAGG
>JBEDHJ010000077.1:0-3303 GCA_041174205.1 Cyanobacteriota bacterium
GGCTACGTGGCCCAGGGCAAGCTCGCCCAGGCCCTGCTCTACGGCGCTGAAGTGCTGGCGGTGAAGGGCAACTTCGACCGGGCCCTGGCGATCGTGCAGGAAGTCGCCAACCAATATCCGATCACCCTGGTGAACTCGGTGAACCCGTTCCGCCTGCAGGGCCAGAAAACCGCGGCCTTCGAGGTGGTGGATGCCCTAGGCGAGGCGCCCGACTGGCTGTGCATCCCCGTGGGCAACGCCGGCAACATCAGCGCCTACTGGATGGGCTTCAACGAATACAAAGCCGCGGGCCATAGCCGCCGGCTTCCCCGAATGATGGGCTTCCAGGCGGCAGGTTCGGCACCGCTGGTGCTCGGACACACCGTGGAGCAGCCCGACACGATCGCCACCGCGATCCGCATCGGCAACCCAGTCAATAAGGAGCGTGCCCTCAAGGCCCGGGCCGAGAGCAACGGCGATTTCATGGCCGTCACCGATGCCGAAATCATCGAGGCCTACAAGCTGCTGGGCGCCGGTGAGGGCGTGTTCTGCGAGCCAGCCAGTGCCGCCTCCGTGGCCGGCCTGCTCAAGCG
Source organism: Cyanobacteriota bacterium (assembly GCA_041174205.1). Lineage (GTDB taxonomy): Bacteria > Cyanobacteriota > Cyanobacteriia > PCC-6307 > Cyanobiaceae > Vulcanococcus. The sequence continues at coordinate 573 of JBEDHJ010000077.1, forward strand.
CCGCGAGGAGGTGCCCGCGGGCGCCACGGTGGTGTGTGTGCTCACCGGCAACGGCCTCAAGGACCCCACCACGGCGATCGAGCACAACGATTCCAAGTTCCACACAGGCCTAGAGCCCGATACGGCCACGGTGGCCCGGGTGATGGGCTTCTAAACCGGAGGACGCGATCCAACCCCGCCAGGCACACCCGGCGGGGTTTTTTATTGGCCGAGACCAGCACCCAGAGCCCAACCAACCCAAAAAGCGTCTGCCCACAAGCTGAGGAAAACAGGGTGCGCACGCCCTGGAAAACCGGGCCCGACCCAAGCAGACCCCGAACCTGCGTTTTCCACGCACCCGGGAAACCGCGGAAAACCCTGATTCGAGCGCTTGCTGTCTGCGCCATTCACCAGACCTGGGGAATTGAGATCGCCTGTGCGGCAGGGGCTTTGGTGGGTTTCTCAGGGTTTCCCCATGCCCTACGGCTACGAGGTTGTTTTTTGTTCTTAGATCTTTTGATCCGCTAGACGAGGTTCCGGGGAGAAGCGGGGAAACCGCTCGCTGGGCCCGTTGCACTTCCCAGCGCGTTGTGGAAGCGTGGGGGCCGCTTTGCCCCTGCCATGAAGCTGGTCTGCTCCCAGGCCGAACTCAACGCCAGCCTTCAGCTGGTCAGTCGCGCCGTGGCAGGCCGGCCCACTCACCCGGTGTTGGCCAACGTGCTGCTCACAGCCGATGCCGGCACCGGCAGGCTCAGCCTCACCGGTTTCGACCTGAGCCTTGGCATCCAAACCAGCCTCAGCGCCTCGGTGCACACCAGTGGCGCCATCACCCTGCCGGCGCGCTTATTTGGCGAGATCGTGGCCCGCATGCCCGCCGACAGCCCCATCAGCCTGAGCTGCGAGGAGGGTGGCGAGCAGGTGGAGCTCACCAGCGCCTCAGGCAGCTATCAGATGCGGGGCATGCCCGCCGACGACTTTCCCGAGCTACCCCTGGCCCAGGCCGCGACGCCGATCAAGCTCGATCCTGAGGTGCTGGTGAAGGGCTTGCGAGCCACCCTCTTCGCCAGCAGCGGCGATGAAGCCAAGCAGCTCCTCACCGGTGTGCACCTTGGTCTCAATGCCGAAGGCCTTGAATGCGCCGCCACTGATGGGCACCGCCTGGCGGTGCTGCGCCTGCAGAACAGCGCTGATGCCGAAGCGGAGCTGGATGTAACCGTGCCGGCTCGTTCGCTGCGGGAGCTGGAGCGCTTGCTCTCCAGTCGCGGTGGCAGCGATCCAGTGAGCTTGTTCTGCGATCGCGGTCAGGTGGTGTTCCAGTGGGCGGATCAGGTGGTCACCAGCCGCAGCCTCGATGGCACCTATCCCAACTACCGCCAGCTGATCCCGGAGAGCTTTGCCCGCAGCCTCAAGCTGGATCGCAAAGGCCTGCTCGGAGCCCTTGAGCGGGTGGCGGTGCTGGCCGATCAGCACAACAACGTGGTGAAGATCAGCAGTGATCCCGCCACCGGCCAGTTGGCGATCAGCGCCGATGCACAGGATGTGGGCAGCGGCTCAGAAGCCATTGCGGCGGATGTGAGCGGCGAGGCCATCCAGATCGCCTTCAACGTGCGTTATGTGTTGGAGGGCCTGAAGGCCATGAACGCTGAGCGGGTGGAGATGCGCTGCAATGCACCCACCACGCCGGTGGTGCTGGCGCCTCAGGATGATTCGGCCTTCACCTACCTGGTGATGCCTGTGCAGATCCGTCAGTGAGCCTGCCTGAGCAACTGCTGCTGAGCGATCTGCTGCGCCGGCGGGTGCGCTGCGATCAGGGAATCGACCACGGCCCCGGCGCGGTTGCCTGGATGCATCCACCGGTGCATCGCTTGTTGGGCTGGATCAGCAAGCCAGCGGCCTTTGGCGATCGTCGTCAGGCCTGGCGTTTGGATCAACTGCGGGGTCTGAGTGAGCTTGAGGCGCTGGTGAAGGGATCCCCTTCCGACACCGATCTGCCCATGGTGGATCGCCTGCCCACCCTGATCGACGCCGCTCTGCTGGATCGCCACGGCGATCCGATTGGCATCGTTGCTGATGCGGCCGTGGAGCTCAGCTCCGGCCGGATCCTCCACTACCTGGTGGCCCGCAGTGATCCGCGCCTACCGGGCAGCAGCCGCTGGCGCCTCAGCCCCGAGCGCATCGCCGACCAGCAGCCCGGCCAAGTGTTCACAGGGTTGAGCGGATTGGACGACCTCCCCCTGGCCCGCGCCAGCGTGCGCCAGGAGTTCCTGCGCCGCGGCCGCCGTTGGCGCGATCAGTTGCAGGAGGAAACGGAGCGTCTGCGGGATCAGTTCCAGCAGGCTGGCGATCGCTTTGAGGAGCGGCTGGAGGGCTGGTTGGAGGAGGAACCTGAAGCTGACCCGGATCGGTTTGAACCCTCTGACCGCGAGGGTCCACAACCACGTGATGCTTGGGATGACTGGGATGCTCTCGCTGATGAACCTGTTCGATCTCGTCGTTCTTCACGGTCTCCCCAGCACGACGAGGATCCTTGGTTGTAGCTCTGTGGCGCCGTTGTTAGGAGCGTGATCCCCAAGTCGGTCTAGCTTGAGGACATCAGCCTGGTTCAACTCGCGTGTGTTACGGGTGTCTTCTGGCCGGCGGTGACAGCACCACTCTGGGGCTCTCCCATGCTTTGGGTGAGATCGCCATCCGCACGATTCCTGCCGAGCAGCTGATCGCGCCCGACTTTGAGCGCTTCAGCAAGCAGCAGGTG
>JBEDHJ010000078.1:0-6823 GCA_041174205.1 Cyanobacteriota bacterium
CGAACATCCCGTAATTCACTTCAGCCGCCGCCGGTTGGTTGAAGAAGCAGAAGTGCTCCCCGCCACCGGTCCAGGGCTGGAAGCGCGGATCAAACAGCTCGCAGAAGCCGAAGGGGCCGTAATCGAGGGTGTAGCCGCCGGCGGCGCAGTTGTCGCTGTTGAAGTTGCCCTGGCAGTAGCCCACGCGCATCCACTGAGCCACCAGCTTGGTGAGGCGGCCCCGGAACTGCCGCGCCAGCTCCAGCACTTGCTCGGCGAAGGGCAGTGCGGCATTGATCTCGGAGCGGTAGTTCCGGGCGATCAGATGTTCCACGATCATCTGAAGCTCGCGCTTGGCACCGGCATGGGCATTGCTTCTGGCCCGGCGCGCAAACAGCTCCAGCTGACCCACCCGCAAAAACGATGGGGCCACCCGGGTGGTGATCGCCGCAGGGTTGCTCACCATCACATCGGGATCAAAGGAGCGGGATCCCTCGCTGTACCAAGGCCGCAACACGCCCTCGGCCCGCGACATGTACAGCGTGAGCGAGCGCGACGTGGGCACCCCGAGCGCCTGCATCAGCTCCTGCGCCAGGAATTCCCGCACGCTGGAGCGCAACACGGCACGGCCATCGGCGCCCCGGCAATAGGGCGTCGGCCCCCCGCCTTTGAGTTGCATCTCCCAGCGCTGGCCGTTGAACAACCCCTCAAAGATCGAGATGGCGCGGCCATCGCCGTAACCATTGCCCGTGCGGAACGGACATTGCTGGGTGTATTCGGTGCCGTAGATCGAGAGGGCGTAGCCGGTGGCCCAGCCGTAGGGCCGCATCGCCCCTGCTGCCACTGTGCTGTCGCCGGAAAACAGGCGCCTGAAGCTGTCGTCGTGGGCCAGGTCGTCGCTCAGACCCAGCTCTGCGAACAGGTTGCTGCTGTGGGCCACGTATTCCGGCTCCGGCAGCGGTGTGGGCGCCACCGGCACGTAGTGGCCCGAGAACACTTGGCGTGGCTGGTGATCCTTGCCATCGCTTGTGGCATCGGGATCGACCAGGAGCGACTCCAGCAGCGAGTAATCGGCCCGCTGCGTGAAGGCTTCAAAGCTCGTGGTGGCCTGCGCTGACATGGGGCTTGGTCTCAGAAGCGAGCCATGGCTGTGATTTTCGCCAGCTTCTCTGCTTCAAGCCCTTCCAGTTCACTGAGGGTGAGCAACTCGTCCTTCACAAGGCTGGCGAAGACAAACAAGATGCCATCCAACCGGAAGTCGAAACGCCCTTCAATGATGTGCCGCTGAATGCTGAGGAAATCATGAAGCTTCCAAACGCTTTCAGCGTGGTCGAGGTTCTCGCATTGTCGTCGCACATCCAACACCAAGCGATCGATCGAGCGTTGGTAGGCCGCGTTGAAGGCCGTGCGGGCAATTTCCTGCTCGCAGTCGGTCCAGCCTTCCAAAGTCATCTCCACCATGATCGATCACCCGTTGTTGCGGACGCTACAGGTTTCATCTGCTGATCGCGAGAGTTTGTGAACGCTGCCATGCCTGGGGAAGCTCAAACCAGCACAGGCCTGGTTGCTCGTGATGTTCGCGGTGATAGCCAAAGTGGTAACACGCCAGAAACGACATCCAGGCCGGTAGAGCCAGGCTTGTGGGATCTGTTTTGGCTGCTGTTTGTTGCTGCTGCCGATGCGGCAGATAGGTGCCCACCACGAATAACTGAATCGAACTGAGAAGCAGCGGCAACGTGCACATGAGAAGCACATTCAGCCAGCTCACTCCGGCCACCAGCAGCGCACCCCACCCGAACAACAGCAGCGTCATCTGCCTGATGCTGAGGTAGCGCCCCATGAACTCGCCGTACCAGCTCAGCAGCGACAGGCCCGCACCGATCGGCACGTCCGGATCGCAGCTCGTTCCGGTGTGGCGATGGTGGCGCTGATGGTTGTCGCGACAGCGCTCATACGGCAATGCGGCATAGAGGGCCAGCGCCAGGCGGCCCAGCCTGTGATTCCACAGCGGCTGCCGATGCCACAGCACCCCGTGCATGGCGTCGTGTCCGAGGATGAAAAGTCCTGTGTGTAGGTGAGTGCGCAGGAGCACTGCCATCACCATCAGCCACAAGGGCAGGCTGGCCATTGGAAGGGCCAAGAGCACCCCCACGCTGACCAGCCAGCTCACCAGGATCCAGGCTGACCAGCTCAACGGGCGAACTTGAGCAGCTCCGCCGGCGAGGCCAGCAGGTCAATGGCCACGAAGTAGATCTTGCCGTCGGGATTGAGCAGAAAACGCCAGGCCACATTCATTCCCACCCCGGCGCCAAACCAGGGGGTTTGCACCTTGCCGGTGACCTTGATCTGCGTGAATCCACCTTCGGTGGGCTCGGCATAGCCCCGCTCAGGCAGCAGCTTGAGGTTCTGGCAATCTTCCCGGAAAAAGCGCAGGATCGCCTCGCTGCCCACGATGGGTTTCTGGAAGGGGGGCTGCAGAGCACCGTCGCTCAGGAACAACGCGATCAACGCGTCGAAATCATTGGCGTTGAGCAGATCCATATAGCTGTTCACGGTGGGGTTGATCACCCCCTCGATGAACACCTTCTTGCGCAGTTGCTCGGGGGTGGGCGGGGTCACCGGTTCCATCACCCGCTGTCCAATGCCTTTCTCAGGGGAGTAGCCCATGTCCACCACGAAGTTGCGCAGCAGCGTGATCTGCTGCCCCTGCTCCACGGCCTTCAGTGAGCTGAGCACGGCCGAAGCATTGGCCGACAGCTGATACCCCTCGGGAATCGGGGCCACCAGACCTGCGGCCATCCATTCACCGAGCTGATACCAGAAGCCCAATTTGATGTTCACCGACCAGCCCGCATAGGTGCGGCCGATGGCGGTGTCGCTGCGGTTGGCGAGGTCGCACATCACCTGGCTCTGCTCCTCGAAGGTCATCGCCTTGATCTGGCTCAGCACTTGCTCGGCAAACTGCATGCGAGCAGCAGCGGGAGCCGCCACGGTGATGGTGGTGCCCATCTCGAGATAGGCGTACCAAATCAGGGCCAGTTGATCTTCAGCACTGAGCTGAAGAAAACGAGCCGTGATTGCTGGAACCGCATCAGCGGAACGGGTTTCAGGGAAAATGCGCGCAGCGCGATCGAGCGTGAACATCGAATATCTCAACTGTTGTTAAGGATTGTTAAAGCGTAGCACGCTTGGCGCAAAAGTTTTGAGGGATTTTGGTCGCTGCACGGTTGTGCAGGGGTTCTGCAGCGTTGTCGATTTTGATGTGCTGCGCCCTCTTTGTGAAGGCGTCGTGTGCCCAAGAACCCCTGCTGTCATTGAGGTGATGCAGCTATTCGGGGTCTTTGGGGTGGCAATCGGCTCACCGTCCACCTCGCCCGTGTAGAGTGAAACCGATTCAACGATCACTCTTCAGCGGGTTTCTTCTCCAGGCGGCGGGTTCCAAGGATTTCACCACCCGGCCAGCGACTTCCTTCAGGGCATTCAACGAATCGGGACCATAGATTTTTCAAGCTTTTCATGACCATTTACGTGGGCAACCTCTCCTTCGATGCCGAAGTTGAGGACCTTCAGAGCCTGTTCGCCGAATACGGCGCCGTGCGCAAATGCAGCCTTCCCCTCGACCGTGACACCGGTCGCAAGCGTGGTTTTGCTTTTGTGGAGATGGCACAGGATGGCGACGAGCAAAAAGCCATCGACGATCTTCAAAACGTGGAGTGGATGGGTCGGATGATCCGCGTCAACAAAGCCGAGCCTCGTCCTGCTTCTTCCGGCGGCGGCGGTCGTTGGTGATCCGCCTTCGGTTTTGATGCCGCTCCTTCGGGAGCGGCTTTTTTTGTGGCTGCCAGTCCTCCTCAGAAGCGTGGCACCATTCCAGTTAGCGACTGTTTGCTGCCGTGCCCCTGATCGCCCTGCGCACATCCCTTCCTGCCGTTGAGACGGCCACGGATCTCTTGCAGGAGCTTTCAGCAGCTTTGGCCCAGCAGACCGGAAAGCCTGAGTCGTATGTGATGACGATGCTCGAAACGGCTGTGCCAATGACCTTCGCGGGCAGCAGTGAGCCCAGCGCCTACGTCGAAATCAAGTCGATTGGTTCGCTGCGGCCGCCGGCCATGAGCGCCGCCTTCTGCGAGTTGATCAGCGCTCGAACCGGGATCCCCACCAATCGCATCTACATCCAGTTTGAGGACGTTCCCGCAGCTCAATGGGGCTGGGATGGGCGCACGTTCGGCTGAGATCCCTGGATCAGCACCCTTGTAGCCAGCGCACCAGGGCCTTATCAGGGTCTCTGAACGACTCGATGGAGTCGAAGAACCAGTCCTGCCAGTTCTGTTGCGGCAGTCCGCTGAACACCATCAGGTTCAGTGGATAGTCCTCGGAATCGCTGCAGCGCCGAAAATCGTCTCGATAGAGGAACACCGGCTTGCGCAAGGCGATCGCTGCGCCCAACTCGAGCATCACCCCCTCATCGGGGGGCGTTCCATTCACGATCGCCAGCAGTGCATCAGCATCGCGAACGTCTTGCAGATCGGCCTGCGCCACCCGCCAGGCCCAACCCGGTTGCGCCAGATCCACCTGGCCGTTTCGGGAGAAGGGCTCCCAAACCTCCAGCCCCAGCGCTTCCAGCGCCTCAACAAAATCGGGCAATAAACGCTTGCGCCAGTGGGCCGAAAACCCGTAGGGAGAAGCCAGGTAGAGCGTTGGTCGGCTGGAGTTCATCGGCGTGAGGCTCGGTAGGCCTGTTCATCAGCGGCGGCTTGAGCCGCACTTTCCCAGGGGAAGACGATCCACTCGTTCGACGACACCACCTCCACGGCCTGCCACCACTGCGGCATCACCTTGCTCACCCACACCAGGGCTGTGCAGTCCGCCACCTGGCGATAGGCCTCGAGGGTGCGACCGGTTTCATAGACGTCGTCCACCAGTAGGCAGCCCGGTTGGGCTGCTTCAAGCAGTGGCAGTTCCAGCCGATGGCTGAGGGTGACCGCCAGCACCAGCCCGCCACGGGGAATGCCGTAGACCCCAGTGTGGGAGCGATCGCCGTAGCGGGCCGCCATCGTGTCGACGGCCTGCTCAAACTCCTGCCAGCTCAAGCTGCGCATGCTGCGCCGGTTGTTGATGCACGCCCAGCTTTAACTCAGCCGGGCCAGCGGCGTGCTGACCACCAGAGCCAGGTGTGCGATCGAGCGCACCACGGACAACACCGCCAGACCGATGCAGAGGGGACAGTGCAAGACGCTCATGCCGCCAGCCTGAAGCACTCGCCGGGCTGTGGCGGGCATTCGGGGCAAACTTCACGCAGCACCGATGCCGCTTCAGCGGCGCGAGGGCACCACGGTCATGCCTACGGGTGCCAGGGCGATTAGGGCCAGCTTGATGTGTTGAATCCCAAAGGGGATGCCGACGATCGTGACGAAACAGGCCAGCGCGGACGTGAGATGGCCGATCGCCAGCCACCATCCGGCCAGGAGAAACCAGAGCACGTTGCCCAGGAGGCCCAGCGGGCCTGTGCCGAGGTCATCGCGTCCGCGCAGTTCACGCCGACTGATCGCCTCCTGGCCGAACGGCCACAGCGAGAACGCGCCGATCACAAAGCAACTGCGCGCCCAGGGCAGACCCACGATCGTGATGGCACACACCAGCCCCGCCAGCCACCAACCCACTGCCATCACCAAGCCTCCGAGCACCACCCAGAGCAGGTTGAGCAGCGTGCTGATCATGCGTTCGGGGGCGCGTTCTCAACGGTGTAGCGCTGCCTGCTGGCGGCCGCCATGGTTTCTGCCTCTTGCAGCCGAGCCAGCACCAGGCTGAGATCCAGGTCACTCAGTTCACCGTTGCTCTGCCATTTGAGGCAGGTGCGACCCAGGCAATCGTTGCTGGATGGGGTGTGGCGCTTGGTCATGGCCACTTCCGCGTTGTGGGATCACTCTGCCCTGCATGGGCGACGCGGCGCTGTCCCCGGATGGGGGTATCAGGCTCACTCCTCGGCTTTGGTGGCTTCGGCGATCAGGCGCTGCACGCGATCCAGCAGCGATTCATTGCTGAGACGGCTGTTCAGCCGTTCCACCAACAGCGGAAAGGCCAGAGGGCCAGGTCGGGCGATGCGCTCCACGCGCCAGGTGCTGGCGGCCAGGCGCTCCAGGGCCGAGCGCAGGCGGTGTTGCTCCAGCTGTTCATCGAGCACCTCGCGGCGCGCTTGCTCCAGCAGCAGGCTGCCCGGCTCGTGTTTCTGGAACACATCGAAGAGCAGGGCCGCACTGATCTGCAGCTGGCCGCCTGTTTTGTTTTGCCCGGGCATCGCCTGGCTGATCAGACCGCTCACCTGGGCGATGGCCCGGAAGCGTCGCCGGCAGAGTTCTGAGAAATTCAGCGCCTGCTGCAGATCGCTTTCGAGTTTGACGAGATCGAGCAGGTCGTCGCCATGCAGATCCAGGAGCTCCTCGAAGGGGAAGGCCTTCGGGGCCAAGAGCTCAAAGCCGTAGTCGTTCACCGAAACGGTGATGGTGCTGGCCCTGTGCCGAGCCAGCCTCCAGGCCCAGAGGAAGCCGATGCCCTCGTGGACGAAGCGCCCCTCAAAGGGATAGACAAACAGGTGGCTGCCTTCGCGGCTGCGGCAGAGCTCCACCAGCAGCTGATCGCTGCGGGGCAGGGCTGAGAGGTTGGCCTGGCGTTCCAGCAGCGGCTCCAAGGCCTGCAACTCTGGCGTATCGAGCCGCGCTTCCCCGGCCTGGGCCCGGGCGCAAAGGTCCACCTCATCGCGCAGGTGGCGGCTGAGCAGATCCGACAAGGCCATCTGACCACCCGCCCAGGCCGGCACCGTGGCGCTTTTCTTGGTGGTGGCTTTCAC
>JBEDHJ010000079.1:0-13468 GCA_041174205.1 Cyanobacteriota bacterium
CGGGGCGGGAGGGACGGCCCGGACGGGACCCCGGTGCTCCGGACCCCTGGCCCTGGTCCCTGCGGCGATCAAAACGGGGGCTCATCGGTTAGCGGGCAACGGGTTTATCGGGTCGGCGTTCTCGAGGTATGCCAGCAGCTGGCCAAGGCGGCTGGGGTTCTGAAGAAAGAGCCAGCCAACCATTGTCTCAAACCCCGTTGCACGGCCATACACACCGGCCTCCCCCTTGCGGGGACCACGGCCGGCGCGATTGCGACCCTTCCTCACCAGCTCTAGCTCGGCATCGGTGAGCAGGCCATCACGCTCCAACACCGCCAGGGCCGCCGCCTGGGCATCAGCTCGCACTTCTGCCACCACCGCGCGATGCAGGTCGGCGCTGCGGCCGGGCTGACGGCAATGGCGCAGGCGTTGATGCAACTCCCAGACGGCATCACCGAGCCAGGCCAATTGGAGTGGGCCCAGCTCAGCGTTGATCAGACCGGCCGGAATGGCGGGGAGCCACTCAGGCGGCGATGGATCCGAGGGCGGTGTCGAGGTCGGGCTGGAGATGGAGGAACTGCTCAAGCCTCACCAGTTTCACCGTCTGCACCACCCGCGCATTCCCCACCACCAGGAACTGCATGGCCTGATCGTTGCAGTGCTTGGCGATCTGCACCAGGGCACCAAGGCCTGAGGAGTCGATGAAATCGATCTTGCTCAAATCGATCACCAGCGGCTGAGGCGTGCTGGTGAGGTGATCGGTGATGAAGGCAAGAAACTGCTTCTCGGAGTAGGCATCGAGCTGCCCGGTGAAGCTGAACAGCAGACAGCCGTCCTGCTGCTCGTAACCACCGCGCAGAGACACGGTCAATCGCTGCAGATCAGTGATAGGTCCTGACCTCTGACGTTTGGGGCGCCTGCAGTGTAGGGATGGTTTTCGGAAGCGACAGGACCGCAACAAACCTGCACTCAAGCGCTGCGCACAGGCTTGGCTCAGCCGCGGCGCTCAGCCATCAGCGCGGCAAAACGGCCGAAGTGGTGGTCGGCGTCGTGGGGTCCCGGACTGGCTTCGGGGTGGTACTGCACGCCGAACAGCGGCTTGTGGCGATGGGCCAGGGCGGCCACGGTGCGGTCGTTGAGGTTGAAGTGGGTGATCTCCACATCCGCCGCCGGCAGGCTGGCCGCATCGAGGGCGAAGCCATGGTTCTGGCTGGTGATCTCCACCACGCCGGGACTGCCGCAGGGGTGATTGAGGCCGCGGTGGCCATAGCCGAGCTTGTAGGTGCTGCCGCCCAGGGCCAGGCCCAGGATCTGATGGCCCAGGCAAATGCCGAACACCGGCAGGTCGGACTGCTCAACAAGCCCACGGGCCAGTTCGATGCCACTGCTCACGGCAGCCGGATCGCCAGGGCCGTTGGAGAGGAACACCCCCTCGGGCTGCAGCGCCAACACCTGTTGGAGCGTGGCACCGGCTGGCAACACGGTCACCGCACAACCGTGGGCAGCCAAGCGCTCCAGAATGGCCCGCTTGATCCCGAAATCGATGGCGACGACCCGATAAGGAGTGGCCGGATTGGTCTGCAACCGCTGATCAAAGCTGGCGGGACAGAGCTGGGTCCACTCGTAGGGAGCAGGGGTGCTCACCTCCTGCGCCAGGTTGAGCCCCGCCATCGAGGGAGCTGATCGCACCTGCTCCAGCAACTGCTGCGGTGTGCTGCGATCGGTGCTGATGGCACCGTTGATGGCGCCGCCTTCACGCAGGTGGCGAACCAACGCACGGGTGTCGATGCCGCGGATGCCCACCACGTTGTGGCGCGTCAGCCAGGCCTCAAGGGTGTCTTCGCTGCGCCAGCTGCTGGGAACCGGCGCCAGCTCCCGGGCGATGACACCGCGCACATGGGGGGCATCAGCCTCTTGATCGGCGCTGTTCACGCCGGTATTGCCCAACTCCGGATAGGTAAAGGTCACCAGCTGCCCGGAGTAGCTGGGGTCGGTCATCACCTCCTGATAACCGCTCATGCCGGTGTTGAACACCACCTCACCCACCGCCGTGCCGGTGGCACCGAACGCTTCACCGCGGAGCACCAGGCCATCGGCCAGCACGAGCAGAGCGGGAGATGAGGAGGGGGCTGTGGTCATGGCCCCATCATCCCTTGCAGGGTGCTCAGGCCTCGCCTGCATCCAGGGCGGAGCGCAACCGCACCAACCGCTGCCAGGCCGCACCCGAGGCCATGGCATCTAGGGCCAGCGGCACCGCAGCCGCCACCGACTCAACGCAACCGGCTGCCCACAGCACGAGCGCTGCATTCAGAGCCACCACATCCCGCTGTGGGGTGGTGCCGCGTCCTTGCAGCACGGCTTCAAAGATGGCCAGGTTGTCCTCAAGCTCACCGCCCACCAAGGCCTGCATCGGCGCCTCATCCAGCCCCACAGCGGCGGGGGTGATGGTTTCGGCGCGCACCTGGCCTGCCTCAATCAACCGCAACTCGCTGGCTCCGGAGAGAGACGCCTCATCCAGACCGCCGTGGCCATGCACCACGACGGCCCGTTGCAAACCAAGGCGTGCCAGGGCATCGGCCATCGGATCCAGCAGATCGGCCGCTCCCACCCCCAACACCTGGGTGTCGGGCCGCAGTGGATTCACCAGTGGACCGAGCAGGTTGAACACGGTGCGCACCCCGAGGGCGCGGCGCAGCGGCGCTAAACCCACCAGAGCGGGATGCCAGCCCGGAGCAAACAGGAAGGTGACCCCGGCCGGCTTCAGGGCAGCCATCACCTGCGGCGGGGGCGCTTTGAGGTTGAGCCCGGCGGCTTCGAGCACGTCGGCTGAACCCACCTTGCCGCTCGCGCTGCGGTTGCCGTGCTTGGCCACATGGGCCCCACAGGCCGCCGCGACGAAAGCCACGGCCGTGGAGATGTTGAAGGTGTTCGCGCCGTCGCCGCCGGTGCCGCAGGTATCCACCAGGGGCAAATCCGGTCTCGGACCAGGCAGCGGGCAGGCCTGGCGCAACACCTGGGCCATCGCCGCCAGCTCCTCGCCACTCACTCCTTTGGCTCTCAGGGCCGCGAGCAGAGCACCTGTCAGCACCGGCTCGAGCTCTTCCGCCAGCCAGCCCTGCATCAAGGCTGTGGCCTGCTCGCCACTGAGCGAGCGACCCTGCAGGAGCTGCTCCAGCAGAGCGGGCCAGGAGTTGGCGGCGGCCATGGGGCGCGGAGCTCAGGTGCGGCTGGTGTAGCAGAAAAGGCTGATCAAGGGCTGTCCTGATCGGCGGTGTCGAAACCAGAGCCCACCGCCTGCTCCTGGGCTTCAGCACCGGGGCGAAAGCCTCCAGCCCAGATGGCGCGGCAGCGCTGGTTGAGCTGATCGCGGTTTAGGCCCCAGAGCCGCAGCGTTTTCTCGAGATCGTCCTGAAGATCGAGCGCACCTGGAAAGCCGGAGTAACGCATCAGCAGCCGACCGAGATCCACCAGTTGCGCTTCGCCAGGCTGCTCCGTGGCCAGCAGGGCATCCACCAACTCACGATCACTGGCATACAAAGGATGCTGCTGCTCGGGCTGATCGCTGGTGGCCAAGGAGCTGGTGTCAGTGCTGGCTCCCTAGGTTGGCAGCTTCTTGCAGGGCGTCATGGCGGCCATCCGCTTCGGATTGATCGGGCGCTACCTGCGGCCCTATCGCCGCACGGTGCTGCTGGGCATGGCCGCACTGGTGGTGGTGAATCTGCTCAGCGTCACGCTGCCGCTGCTGGTGCGGGGCGTGATCGATGACCTTCAGGACGGTTTCACCTTCAGCGACGTGCTGCGGGAGGCCCTGCTGATCGTGGCTCTGGCCACGCTGATGGGAGCGGTGCGGCTGTGGTCGCGGATGCTGGTTTTTGGGGTGGGCCGTCAGGTTGAAGCCGGCCTGAAGCAGCAGATCTTTGATCAAATGCTCAGCCAGGAGCCGGGCTGGGTGCAGAGCACGGGCAGTGGCGAAGTGATCAGCCGCGCCACCAGCGATGTGGAGAACGTGCGGCGGCTGCTGGGCTTTGCCGTGCTCAGCCTGACCAACACCGCCCTGGCCTACGCGCTGACCCTGCCGGCGATGTTGGCGATCGATCCGCTGCTCAGCCTGGCGGCAGTGGGGCTCTACCCCCTGATGCTGGTCACCGTGCGCTTGTTTGGCGGCCGAATGATGCGCCAGCAACGCCGTCAGCAGGAAGCGCTGGCGCAGCTCAGCGATCTGATCCAGGAAGACCTATCCGGAATCAACGCCATCAAGATCTACGGCCAGGAAGTGACAGAGCGCCAAGCGTTTGCGGCACGCAACCGCCGCTATCGCGATGACGCCCTACAACTGGCCCGCACCCGCAGCACACTCTTCCCGCTGCTGGAGGGGATCTCCTCGGTGAGCCTGCTGCTGCTGCTGGCTCTCGGGAGCGGCCAGCTGGAAACCAGCAGGCTGAGCATCGGCGATCTGGTGGCCCTGATCCTCTACGTGGAACGCCTGGTCTTTCCAACCGCGCTTCTGGGCTTCACCCTCAACACGTTCCAGACCGGTCAGGTGAGCCTGGAGCGGGTGGAGGAACTGCTGCGGCGCAAACCGCGGATCAGCTCGCCCGCCCAGCCCCAACCGCTGCCAACCGGCCGCAAGGCAGCAGCGGTCGAAGCCCGCAACCTCACCCTGCGCTACCCAGACGCCGAACGACTGGCGCTCGATGGCGTGAGCTTCCGGCTGGAGCCGGGCGAACTGGTGGCGGTGGTGGGACCTGTGGGCTGTGGCAAAACCACCCTGGCTCGCGCCCTGGGCCGCATGGTGGAGGTTCCGGACGAAGCACTGTTCCTCAACGGCGTGGACATCACCACGGTGGACCTGGCCGAGCTGCGCCGCCAGGTGGCGTTGGTGCCGCAGGAGGGCTATCTGTTCACGGCAACCCTGGCGGACAACTTGCGTTACGGCGATCCAGACGCCGAGCAAGATGCGGTGGAAGCCGCCGCGATCCAAGCCCGCCTGGAGGGGGACATCCGCGGCTTCCCCGATGGCTACAGAACCCTGGTGGGTGAGCGGGGGATCACCCTCAGCGGCGGTCAACGCCAGCGCACCGCCCTGGGGAGGGCCCTGCTGGTGCAGGCACCGCTGCTGGTGCTCGACGATGCCCTGGCCAGCGTGGACAACAACACCGCCGCCGACATCCTGCAATCGGTCCGTAGCCAGCAGGACCGCACGATCTTGATGATCAGCCACCAGCTTTCCGCCGCCGCCGCCTGCGACCGAATCCTGGTGATGGATAGCGGACGCCTGGTGCAGCAGGGGCATCACAACGAGCTCGTGCAGCAGAGCGGCACCTACCGCCGCCTCTGGGAGCGGGAGCAGGCGGAGCAGCAGCTGAGCCGGGCAGCCTGATCACACTCTGTACGCGGAAGCAGACACCAGCGTTCTCCATGGCTTAGCTGAAGCCAAAGCCCGCGCCGCTGCCATGACCTCCGGTGTGCCCTACCGCCTGCGCTGCACCCTCACCTTCGGGGATATCTACGGCCAGATCCTGATTTGGATGCTGGTGATCTTCGTGAGCCTGGCGGCCGGCCTGGCCCTGATGGGCGCCAGCAAACCGCTGTTTGCGCTTGTGGGTGTGGGGCTGATCTTGGTGCTGTCTCTGCCCTTCCTGCTCTTCGCCTTCACCACCACACTGCTGAACCACATCGCTCTAGAGCCCGGCGCACCCCAAGGTTGAGCGCCGTAGGCTCGCTCGAGCACAACCCTTGCGGCTGCAGTGTTCGGACTGTTTCAGACGATGGGCCTTTCCAAGAGCCAGCTGGTTTCCGCAGAAGCCGCCCTGCCCGGCCGCGACAGCGCGATCGCCACGGCCGAGCGCCACGTGGTGCTGGGAACGGCCCTGAAAGCACCGCTCAGCACGAGCCAGCAGGAGGCCTTGTTCGCTTGCGGTTGCTTTTGGGGCGCTGAAAAGGGCTTCTGGCGCCTGCCCGGTGTGATCAGCACCGCTGTGGGCTACGCCGGCGGCTACACCCCCAACCCCACCTACGAAGAAGTGTGCTCCGGCCGCACCGGCCACACGGAAGTGGTGCGGGTGGTTTGGGATGTGAATGCCTTGGATTTCAGCGACCTGCTCAAGCTGTTCTGGGAATGCCACGACCCCACCCAGGGCATGGCCCAAGGCAATGACACCGGCACCCAATACCGCTCAGCCATCTACGTGAACGAGCCTGAGCTCCTCAAGGTTGCCGAGGCTTCCCGCGATCGCTACCAACAACTGCTCAACGCCAACGGCCGAGGAGCCATCACCACGGAGATCGCGACCGGCAAACGGTTCTTTTTCGCGGAGACTTATCACCAGCAGTATTTGGCCCGTCCCGGCAGCCGCCCCTACTGCTCAGCTCGCCCCAGCGGCGTACTGCTGGATGGTTTCGAGGGCTCGGCCTACAAGCTGCCGGCTGCGGTGTGGAGCCATTACGACTGGTCGATCGATCACTGCGTGCTGCGGGGAGACAACAGCCCGATTCAGCTGTGATCGGCGCCCTGTGGAACCCCTTGATGGTTGCTGCACAGGTGGCCATGAGCAGCCCTTGGTGGGAGGACTATGAGCTCAAGGAACGCTTTCTCTGTGGCGATCGCGGGATGCTGGTGGTGGAACGCAATGATGCCCAGGCTTCATTGATCAGCGGCCGCAACCGCGTCACCTTGTTCCGGGTGGCGAGCAGCCAGCCGGGACTTCGCTACGGCGGCGATGGCATGGAACTCACCCTCTGGGGCGACAGCCTCACCCTGGAAGAGGGCCGCCGCACCCTGCAGTGTTCCCGCACCGATCAGGCATGAATCCACTTCCCGATCGCACCGTGATCCTGGGGATGCTGGCCACCCTCGGACTGGTCTTTGCCCTTGTGTTCTGGTTTGTGCGGCTCGCCCCGTCCACAGAGCCCCCCCTGCAATGGCGTGATCCAGCCCCACAGAGCCGCCCGACACTGCAGCCACCGGCTCGACCGGGCGGCAGCAGCGGAGCGTTGATCTGAGCTGGGAGACAATGCCTGCGTGAACGAGAAGCCCCAACGCCAGCTTCATCCGCTGCCCAGGGGGCTGGTGGAGTTGTACGGCCTGCTGGCGGTGCTGTTCGTCCTCGTGCCGGAATGGATGGCTGATGGCGCCCTTGCCGGCCTGCGCGCCGGCCGGATCGGCAGTGCCCTGCCCATGACCACCTCCGCCTGGCAGCGGGTACCGGAACTGCGCCTGGCGGCCATGAATCTGCGGGAGCTACGGCAGCTCGCCCGGGAGCTGCGTCTTTGGGGTTATGCCGGACTGAACCGCGCGCAACTCACCGGCTGCTTACTGCGCAGAATCCAGGCCCGGCGCGGGAAGGCGCTGTGATAATTTCTTTCTCGCCGGGGCGTAGCGCAGCTTGGTAGCGCACCACTTTGGGGTAGTGGGGGTCGTGGGTTCAAATCCCGCCGCTCCGATTGCAATCACCGGTTCAAGAAACAACCACCCGTCCCTGGGTGGTTTTTTTGTGCTTAGCCGCGATCAATGCAATCGCGTGTGGACGCGATAGCAGGCCAGCCATCGATTCACCCGTGGCCGGAGGCTGGGGGGCACCTCCTCCAGCAACTGGGAGAGCTCAAGAGCGCCGAGTCGGCGCAGATCGCGCACATCCACATGCCAAAGGGCCTCGGCTTCGCGAATCAGGCGAGCCCAGGTGCGAGTGTCCTGCCAGCGCTGCACGCGCTGATGCACAACAGGAGGCGCTGCGGGATGACCGCGAGCAGAAAAAGGCATGAGATCGACCTAGAAGCTTCTCTCACACCTTGACCGCAAAGCGCCGATCAGCAGCAAAGCAGCGTTTCGCCTTCCTGTTGCTGAAGGAAAACAGAGGGTCAAGGTCAGGCCGAACGTCGCTCCAACGGGTCCTCGACTGGCACCACCGGGAAAGGCAGCAGCGCCACCTCTCGCTCCGAGAGCTTGCGGCTCCAAGCGCCACTCACCGGTTCGTTCCAACGGAACCCGGCTTCACGAGCCTTATGGCGCTCCTCGTAGGACAAGCGCGCGCGATAGAGACGCCGTGGCTCGAGGCCCTGCTGCACCAACTGCTCAAGATCAGCGCAGCGCTCGAACACTTGTGCGAGATAGATGCAGTCGGTGAGGGCACGGTGGGCAGCCCAAACAGGAACGCCGTAGGCCAAAGCCAGATCGCGCACGGAGGGATTGGCACGCAGCTGCCGATCGGCGGGCCAGCGGATGTCCTCCATGGAACACAGCCAGGGCTTGGTCAACTCCGGCAGAGCCCCCAGGCCAAACCATTGGCGATCGAAGGCGGCATTGTGAGCCACCAGCAGATCCGCCGCATCCACCAGCGCCTCAAAGCAGGTCATTGCCGCCCGCCAGGGCTGCTGCTGGCGGGTGAGCTGGGGATCGATGCCATTCACCGCCTGCGCTGGATTGCTCTGGCACGGCAACAGGAACGACACCTGGCTGAGCACTGAACGACGCGGCACATCGAACAACACTGCTCCGACTTCAATGCATTGATGCTCACGGGGATCGAGGCCGGTGGTTTCGGTATCGATGATCAGCAGCCGCTCAGGGAACCCAGAGGAAACCTGGGAAGGTATCTGCGGCTGGGGGACAGGCTCAGACATGTCTTGGGGCTGAGGCCTGAGCGGCGGCGGTTCGGCGCTCGGCTGGGCCACCAGGCTCAGCAGATCGGCCTGCTCCCAGGGGGATGCGGCATCACCGTCGGGCATCAGCTGTTCCGCAACAGGCCCATGATCCCAGGCCATGCCAGGGGCTGACTAGGGTTCGAGCAGCACACCCCATCCGTTTTGGCCCCAGCTCTCAGCAGCGGCGACCGCGCACCCCTGATCGCCCTGTCCGACCAGAACGGCAACGAACGTCGCAGCGATCAGCTCGGCGGCAAAGCTCTTGTGCTGTTCTTTTATCCAAAGGACGACACCCCCGGCTGCACGATGGAGGCCTGCGCCTTCCGCGACAGCTACGCCGACCTCCAGGAGATGGGCGCCGAAGTGTGGGGCGTCAGCGGTGATGACGCCGCCAGCCACCAGCGCTTCGCCCAACGGCACAACCTCCCCTATCCGCTGCTGGTGGATCGGGGCAACCAGCTGCGCAGAGCCTTTGGCGTGCCCAGCGTGCTGGGGCTGCTTCCAGGCCGCGTCACCTATGTGATCGATGGCAGCGGCGTGATCCGGCATGTGTTCAACAACCTGCTCGATGGCCCCGCCCATCGGCGCGAGGCGATCGCCGCATTACAGGCCCTGCAGGGCGCATGAACTGGCGCCAGCAGGGCAGCCTCTGGTGCCTGCAGCCGCCCCAAGCCAGAGGACTGATCCAGTTCATCGGCGGGAGCTATCTGGCGGCTACACCCCAGCTCAGCTACAGACGCCTGCTGGAAGCCCTCGCCCGGCAGGGGCTGGCCATTCAGGCCTGGAGCTATGTGCCTGGTTTCGATCATCAGGCCCAGGCCAATGAGGCCTGGAAGCTGTTCCGAGGCGCGCGCCCCTCCAACGATCCACCCCTGCTGTTGCGGCTGGGGCACAGCCTCGGCTGCAAGCTGCACCTGCTGGCCCCCGACAACGGCCGCGGCTGCAGCGCTCTGGCGGCCCTGAGCTTCAACAACTTCTCCGCGGAGCGCAGCGTGCCGCTGCTGGCAGAACTGGGACCTCGCCTGGGCATCCAAAGCGAATTCAGCCCATCGCCGGCCGAAACGCTGCGGCTGGTGAGCGCCAACTACCGCCAACCGCGCAATCTGCTGGTCCGCTTCAACCGCGACGGGATCGACCAGAGCCGCCGCCTGTTGGAGGTGCTGCAGCAGCGGCCAGGCGATCAGTCCCAGCTGCTGGAGTTGAGCGGCGATCACCTCACACCCGCCAGCGCAGGCCTACGCCAGAACCTTCTGGGAGCCTGGGCCGACGACCCGAGCCGTCAGCGGCAGATCGACACCCTGGCGGAGACGATCGGCCGCTGGTGGCTCAACGGCTGAGCCGTTTGCTCAGACCCGCAGCGCGTCGAGCACCGAGCGATCTTCCAGGGTGGATGTATCGCCACTCACCTCTTGCCCTGCGGCCAGGGCACGCAGGATGCGGCGCATGATCTTGCCGCTGCGGGTCTTCGGCAGGGCATCGCTGAACTTGATCACATCCGGCCGGGCGATGGGCCCGATCTCCTTACCCACGTGGCTGCGCAGCTCAGCCATCAAGGCGTCATCGCCAGTGCGGCCGGCTTCCAGGGTCACGAAGGCAACGATGCCCTCACCCTTGAGCTCATCGGGCCGGCCCACCACGGCGGCTTCTGCCACCGCTGGATGGCTCACTAGGGCACTCTCAATCTCCATCGTGCCGAGCCGGTGACCGCTGACGTTGATGACGTCATCGACACGGCCCATCACCCAGAAATAACCATCGGCATCCCGGCGGGCCCCATCTCCGGCGAAATACAGCCAGGAACCGTCGGCAGGGCGAATCTCCTCCCAGTAACTCTTACGGAACCGTTCCGGATCGCCATGGACCGTGCGCATCATTCCCGGCCAGGGACGACGAATCGCCAGGTACCCACCCTGATCAGGCCCCTGGGAGTTGCCGTCATGATCCACGATGTCAGCTTGAATGCCGGGCAGGGGCAGGGTCGCTGAGCCTGGCTTGGTGGGGGTAGCGCCGGGGAGGGGGCTGATCATCACGCCACCGGTCTCGGTCTGCCACCAGGTGTCGACGATCGGACAGCGATCACCGCCGATCACATCCCGGTACCACATCCAGGCCTCTGGGTTGATCGGCTCACCCACGGTGCCAAGGATGCGCAGGGAGCTCATGTCGTATTGATCGGGCACCTCACGGCCGCTCTTCATGAAGGCGCGGATCGCCGTGGGAGCCGTGTAGAAGATCGTGCAGCGGTGTTTCTGGATCACCTCCCAGAACGCACCCGGCTTGCTGGGCCTCGGTGCACCCTCGTACATCACGGTGGTGGCGCCATTTGAGAGCGGGCCATAAACGATGTAGCTATGGCCGGTGATCCAGCCCACATCCGCCGTGCACCAGTGGATGTCGTCTTCCTTGATGTCGAAGATCCACCGGAAGGTGAGATGGGCCCAGAGGTTGTAGCCGGCGGTGGTGTGCACCACACCCTTGGGCTTGCCGGTGGAACCAGAGGTGTAAAGCACAAACAGCCGGTCTTCACTGGCCATCGGTTCCGCTGGGCAGTCCGCGCTCTGGCTGCCCACCAGCTCATGCCACCACACATCCCGGCCCTGACTCATGGCGCAGTCGCCTTCAATGCGGCGCACCACCAACACGTGTTCCACGCTGGGCGCACCGCCATTGCTACCCAGCGCCTCATCCACCGCCGGCTTGAGCGGGACCGGTTTGTCCTTGCGGAAGCCACCATCGGCGGTGATCACCAACTTGGCCTCGCCATCGATCAGGCGATCGCGCAGGGCGTCGGCTGAAAAGCCCCCAAACACCACCGAATGGGGAGCTCCGATGCGGGCGCAGGCGAGCATGGCGATCGCCGCCTCCGGCACCATGGGCATGTAGAGAGCCACCAGATCACCCTTGCCTACACCCAGTGCCTTCAGGGCATTGGCGGCCTTACACACCTCTGCGTGCAATTGGCGGTAGGTGAACGTGCGGCTGTCGCCGGGTTCCCCCTCCCAGATCAGCGCCGTTTTGTCGGCCCGGGGGCCGTTCAGGTGGCGATCGAGGCAGTTGAACGACAGGTTGGTGCTGCCCCCCTCAAACCAGCGAGCGAAGGGTGGGTTGCTCCAATCGAGCACCGTGTGAAAGGGCTCAAACCAGTGCAGTTCGCGCCGGGCGGCATCCCCCCAGAACCGATCGGGATCCGCTTGGGCGCTGGCCGCCAGCTCGCGGTAGGCCTGCAGAGAACCGATCTGCGCCTGAGCCGCCAGAGAAGCCGGCGGTTCAAACAACCGCTGCTCCTGCAGCACCGATTCAATCGTGGTGCCGTTGCTGGGGGCCTCAGACATGCGAGCAGGGACAGTGCCGTCCATTCAAGCGAGGAAAAGCTCTACGCCCAAGCGCTGTAACGGCGCTGCAGCGATCGGCTCCTGCATCAGGATGGAGCCATGGGTCGACCCGCTGCCTGCCTCTTCGATCTCGACGGGCTGCTGCTCGACACCGAACCGCTGCATGCGGATGCCTGGCAGCAGGCCGCCACGCACTTCGGCCGGCCGCTCAGTGCTGATGAATTGCTGATGTTGCGAGGGCGCCGCCGCCACGATTGCGCCGACCAAGTGCGCCAATGGATCGGCGACAGCGGCCGCCCAGCCCCCAGCCGTGAGCAACTGCTGGCGGTGCGGCAACCGATTGCCGAAGCCCTGCTGGTGCACGCCGCACCGATGCCCGGTGCCCCTGACCTGGTGCAGCACTGTGCAGCTGAAGGGATCCCGATGGCCATGGCCACCAGTAGCTCCAAAGCTGCGGTGGAGCTGAAGGCGTCCCCCCATCCCTGGCTATCCCTGATCGCCGTGCGGGTGCACGGGGATGACCCCCAACTCAAACGCGGCAAACCGGCCCCGGATGTATTTCTGCTGGCGGCAGAGCGGCTGGGGGTGCAGGCGAGCGGTTGCTGGGCCTTTGAAGATTCACCCGCTGGCGTACAAGCGGCGGCGGCGGCGGGCTGCCTGGTTCATGTGCTCCCCCCGGATCACCTCAACGAAGCTGAGCGGCAGCTGCTCTACCCAGGCATGGAGCGGTTCTTGAGCAGCCTGGCGGATGTTCTGGGCGCGCTTCAGTAGAGGCGACTGAGCACAAACTCCGGCAGGGCCAGCAGGGCGCTACGGGATTCCGAAGGCGGCAGCCAATCGATAGCGGCTCGGGCTTCGTTAGCAAACCCCTCGGCCAAGGCGCGCGACCGCTGGATCGCCTGACTGCCGCGCACCAGCTCCAAAGCCTGGGCCAGATCGCCCTCCTGGTTGAACTCGCGCTCGATCAGACCAGCCAGGGCAGGTCGCTCTTCGAGTGCGTAGAGCGCCGGAGCGGTGAGGTAACCGCTGGCCAGATCGCTGGCGGCGGGTTTGCCGAGCTGCTGGTCGCTGCCGGTGAAATCAAGGATGTCATCCACCACCTGGAAAGCGAGACCAAGCTGGCGGCCAAAGCGATAGAGACCATCGAGCTGATGCTCCGGCAAACCGCTGAGCACGCCCGCAGCACGGGCGCTATTGGCGATCAGGGAGGCCGTTTTGCAGTAGCTCTTTTCGAGGTAGGTCTCGAAGCTCTGGCCGGTGTCGTAGCGGAACAGGCCCTGTTTCACCTCGCCATCGGCGAGATCCATGATCACGCGCGAGAGCAGCTTCACCACCTCGAGGTCATCGAGATTGGCGAGGTGCCAGCTGGCCTGGGCGAAGAGGAAATCACCCGCCAACACCGCCACGCGATGGTTGAAACGGCTGTGCACCGTGTCCACCCCACGGCGAGTGCTGGCTTCATCCACCACGTCGTCGTGCACCAACGAAGCGGTGTGGATCATTTCCGTGATCTCCGC
>JBEDHJ010000080.1:0-3116 GCA_041174205.1 Cyanobacteriota bacterium
TACCGCCGCACCCTCGATCTGATCGAGGAGATCGGCTTCGATCAGGTGAACACTGCGGCCTACTCGCCGCGGCCCAACACCCCAGCCGCTGACTGGCCCGATCAGTTGAGCGAGGAGGTGAAGGTGGAGCGCCTGCGCGAGATCAATGCCCTGGTGGAGCGCGTGGCTAAGGCCCGCAGCGCCCGTTATGCCGGCCGCAGCGAAGAGGTGCTGGTGGAGGGCATCAACCCCAAGGATGCCGAACAGGTGATGGGACGCACCCGCACCAACCGGCTCACCTTCTTTGCCGCTGCCCGCAGCGGCGGCGGCCAGTGGCTGCCGGGAGATCTGGTGGAGGTGCACATCGATGAGGTGAGGGCTTTCTCCCTGAGCGGCACAGCCCAGCCCTAGGCCTGGTCAGGGCCTGAATCGCTGATACGTTTGGCCTCTCTTCAAGCCACCCCATGACCAGCGAACCCACGCAACTTGGCCTGGTGTTCGGTGGGGTCTCCGGAGAGCATGCGGTTTCGATCCGCTCGGCCAACACCGTGGCCGCCGCACTGCGACGCGGTGCCAACGCCCAGCGCTACCGGCTGCACTGCTTCTATATCGATCGGTGGGGGCATTGGTGGCCACCCGCCGTGGCCGATGCCGTGCTGGCCAAAGGCACACCCGCCATCCGCGATGAGCTGCCCGCGGCCCCACTACGCCCAGGCTTTCAGGGCTTCCCGGAAGGTGCCCTTGATATCGAGGTGTGGGTGCCTGTGCTGCACGGTCCCAACGGGGAAGACGGCACCATCCAGGGCCTGTTCAGCCTCATGCAGGTGCCCTTCGTGGGTTCAGGGGTGCTCGGATCGGCTGTGGGCATGGACAAACAGGCGATGAAGGCCGCCTTCGCCGCCGCCGGCCTGCCCCAAGTGCCCTACGCCTGTGTGGATGCCGAGGAACTGGAAGCCAGTCCTCAGGCGCTGCTGGATCGACTGGAGCAGCAGCTCGGCTACCCCTGCTTCATCAAGCCCGCCAACCTCGGCTCCTCGGTGGGCATCAGCAAGGCCACCAACCGCAGTGAACTGCTGGCAGGTCTGGAGCTTGCCGCCAGCCACGACCCACGCCTGGTGGTGGAGCAGGGCGTGGATGCCCGTGAACTGGAGTGCGCCGTGCTCGGTGGCCGCAGCATGCAGGCCTCAGTGCTGGGGGAAATCTGCTTCGACGCGGACTGGTACGACTACGACACCAAATACAGCGATGGCAAAAGCCACACCGTGATCCCTGCCGAGGTGAGCGACGAGCTCAGCGAACGGGCCCGCAGCATGGCCATCGCTGCATGCCGGGCCGTTGGGGCGACGGGGCTGGCCCGCGTCGACTTCTTCTTGGAGCGCAGCAGCGGTGCGGTGTGGCTCAACGAAATCAACACCCTGCCGGGCTTCACCAGCCAGAGCATGTATCCGATGCTGTGGGCAGCCAGCGGGTTACCGCTCGAGGAGCTGGTGCACCAACTCGTGCAACTGGCGCAAGAATCGAGCCGCATCGATGCGAGCGGGAGGGCTGAAGCGGCATGAGTCACGGGTTGCTGTGGCTACCACTGCTGGTGGTGTTCCCCCTGATCACGGCGCTGGGCTGGTTGGAGCGGCGGCGGCAGCGTCTCTTCCGCGAATGGGCCGAGGGCGCAGAGCTGGCGAAGCTCGATGACTGCGGCGGCGCCCGCTTGCTCAACGGCTTCCTCAACTGGAGCGCCTTCGAATCGGGCAAGCTGATCGAGAAGGGAAGCTTTGAGGTGAAGACCCTCGAGAAGGTGGAACTACTGGCCCTCGGATCCGGTGAAGCACCCCTCACCGATGAATCCCAGGGGGCCTGCCGGCTGCGCTTGATCAGTGCCGGCGGCCATCAGGATGTGCCGTTTGCCGACGCCGACCGCGCCCGCCGCTGGATCGCGGAATTGATGGCACGGTCGCGCTGCGAGCTGTGACCAGCGCCCCAAGCCGACCGGAACTGGCACCGGAACGACGCCGCCAGTTGCGGCAGCAACGCCGGCAAGAACGCCTGCGCCAGCTCTGGCGCATCAGCCTGTTCAGCGCCACGGCAGCTGGTCTGGGATTCGTGCTGCTGCGGCAGGGCTGGGTGCTGCGCAGCCCCAGCCAGATTGAAGTCTTGGGCAGTTCTCAGGTGAACCGTGAGCAGGTGATCCGCGAAGCCCAGCTGCGCCTGCCACTGCCGCTGCTCACCCTCAGACCCCGTGAACTGGCGGAGAGGCTGTCAGCGGGCCTGCCTGTGGAACAGGTGCAGGTGAGCCGCTTGATGCTCCCCCCACGGCTACGCATCAGTCTGGTGGAGCGGGAAGCGGTGGCCCAGGCCCAGCGGCGCACCAGCCGCGGCCTCGAGCAGGGCTATGTGGATCGCCTCGGCAACTGGATGACCAGCCGCCAACAGCGCGGCGGCAGCCAGGCCCGCACACCGCAGGTGGTGGTGATGGGCTGGCAGGAACGGCTACGCAGCCCCCTCTCTGCGGTGCTGGCACAGCAGAAGCAGCTGGGCAGCGCTCTCCAGCAGGTGCGCTTTGAAGCCAATGGCAGCTTGTGGCTGCGCACTGCAGCACTGGGGGATGTGCATCTGGGCCCTCCGGATGATCGTCTGGCACGGCGATTGGAGGTGCTGCGTCACCTCTCCGCTCACCTGCCATCGCAGATCAAAAACCTGAAGATTCAATCCATCGACCTCAGCGATCCCGACCAACCAGAACTGGGACTGCCGGGTAAAGCCAGCATCAGCATCGCCGCCATGCAACGGGCCAACGAGCAGGAGGCCCGCCGCGCAGCGGCAGCAACTGCCAACGGCCGTCGGCCCGGCAGCCCAGCTGCCACACCCTCAGTCGACTGAAGAGTGCAAACGGTGACAGGGCATTGCGAGATGCACTTGGCCCGGCAAAGGTGTCACCACCTCAGCAGCTGATCGAACAGATCAACGACATAATGCTGCGCAGCACCACTGGCACAGGACCTTCTATGGAGATCGCAGCTGAAGGCCTCAGTGCCAGCAGCAACGGAGCGAGCGGCATCGTGCCCAGCCAGTCGGCCCGCATCGAAGTGATCGGCGTTGGCGGTGGTGGCAGCAATGCTGTCAACCGCATGATCGCTTCGGAT